>JBBIUI010000011.1:0-36998 GCA_037440385.1 Rhodocyclales bacterium
TCCCAGCCCGCCGCGCCTGCCCCGCCTGCCCCGCCCGCCCCGCCTCCCGCATCCGCGGCGCCGGCGGGTGCGACCGCCCCCGCGCCCGCGCCGGCCGCAACGCCGCCGCAAGACGCCGGAGCCGAGAAACGACCTCCTGACCCCTCGCAGGACGTTCCAGCCCCTGCGCGGGGGGAATCGCCCGCGCAGTGACCGGCCCGGCGATTGCGCATCGTGGCGGTCGCGTTGCGGATTCGGCCCTGCCCGCGATGACGCCGGTCCGCCCGGCAGACCGGACGAATCCGCACTTCGCCAGCCTGCCCCGACGGCTCGCCGCGATGCTGTATGAATCGCTGCTGTTGCTCGGCGTGCTCGGCGTCGCCTTCCTGCTTCCACACGTGGCGATCGGCATGGCCGTACACCGCGTCGCGCCGGGCGGGTGGCTCATCGCGCATGCGTTGCTGGTGACGGGGGTCTATTTCACGTGGTGCTGGCGGCGCAGCGGTCAGACGCTGGCGATGCAGACCCGGCATCTGCGGCTCGAGCGATGCGACGGTACCTGGCCCGTCCCGCTCGGCCGGGCCGTGCTGCGCCACTGCCTCGCATGGCCCGGCGTGCTCTCGGGCGCGAGCCTCGTCTGGGCGCTGTTCGACCGCGACCGCCAGTTTCTGCACGACCGGCTCGCGGGCACCCGCCTGGTCCGGATCGACCCGTAGCGGCAGCCCGCCGTCAGCGCCGCTCCTCCCACCAGAGCATTCCCGCGGCCGCCAGCAGGAAGATCGCGCTGGGCGTGATCGCGCTGGCGAATGGCGGCCAGTCATTGATGATGCCCAGATTCGAGAACAGTCCGTTGAGCATGTGAAACAGGATGCCGATCATGATGCCGCCGAAGACCCGGATGCCGACCCCGCCGAACCGATGCTGCCGGTATGCGAACGGCACCGCGAGGGCCATCATGACCCAGGCCGCCACCGGATAGATCAGCTTCTTCCAGAATGCGATCTGATAGCGCCCGGCATCCTGCCGGTTGTCCGACAGGTGCCTGACATAGGCGTGCAGATGGGCGAGCGACATGCGCTCGGGCAATACCAGCATGACGCTGAGGATCGCCGGATCGAGCGCGGAACGCCATGTCATCTCGGGCAGGCGTTGTACCGTGGCGCCACGCTCCGAGAACACGGTGCGCACGACACCGGTGAGCCGCCACGCGCCCGGCGGCCGGAATTCCCCCTGTAGCGCGTCGGCAACCGAGCGCAGCGCGAAATCGCGATCGAATTCGTAGATTCTGACGCCGCGCAGCCGCGAGTCCGGCAGCACGACCTGCACGTTGATGAAGCGATTGCCGTCCTTCATCCACAACCCCGAGCGCAACTCCTGCCCGATCACGGCCGCCTGGGAGCCCAGACGGAGGCGCTTGGCGGCCTGTTCGGCCGGCGGCGCGATCGCCTCGCCGAACACGAAGGTCAGCACGACGAAGACGATCCCGATCTGCACCAGCAGCGCGAGCAGCGCCCCGGTGGACAGTCCCGCCGCCCGCAGGACCGTGATCTCCGAATGCCGCGCGAGCTGATTGAGCGCGTACAGCGTGCCGATCAGCACCGCGATCGGAAACACCTCATAGACGTGCCCGGGCAGCGTCAGCAGCACATAGCCGAGCGCGTGCCAGAGGTCGTACGAACCCCTGCCGATGTCATTGAGCTCGGCCACCAGGTCGAAGAACGCGAACAGCGCCAGCAGCGCTGCGAGCAGCAGCGCGGTGGCGGAATAGATCTCGCGAGCGAGGTAGCGGCGCAGGGTTCGCACTATCTGCGAAGGGGCGACCATGGCGCGACGCGCCGGTAGAACAGCACCGCGAGCAGCGCAACCATGACCACATGCACGAGCCACCATCCGGTGCCGAACCCCAGCCGGCCCTGCGCGACCCAGGCCTGGCTCAGGCTGATCAGGTTGTTGTAGATCATGAAGGCGAGCACGGCGAGCGCGAGATTGTTGCTGCGGCCGGCGCGCGGGCTGACGAAAGCGAGCGGCACCGCTGTCAGCGCGAGCACCAGCGCCGAGAGCGGAATGCCGATGCGCCACAGCATCTCGGCCTGCGCACCGCGATCCCAGTGGCGAACGAGCTCGGCCAGCGACATGTTCTTCGGCTGTGCCACGATCTGTCCGGCTTCCCTCGCCTGGATGCGAAGTGCATAGCGCTCGAAATGCATCACGCGGTAATCGGACCTGCCCGGCGTACCCTCGTAGCGACGCCCGTTGTCGAGCACCAGGAAGCGGTCGCCGTTGGGCGCCGTTTCCTGATGGCCCTCGCTCGACACCATGACGCCGAGCCGGCCGTGCTGGGTCGAACTGACGAAGACGTTGCGCGCGCGCTTCAGATCGCTGCCCGCCTCGACGAAGAACACCCGGTCGGCCCCCGAGGATTCGCGGAACACGCCGGGCGAGACCTGCGAGAGCTCGTCGCGCGCGCTCATGCGCTGCTTCAGTTCCTCGCCTTTCGACAACGCCCACGGCGACAGCGCCAGCGACAGGGCCGCGACCGCGAGCACGATCGGCGCGGCGAACCGCAGCACGGGCGCCACCCATGCCGTGAGCGGCACTCCGGAACAGAACCAGATGACCAGTTCCGAGTCACGGTGGCTGCGCGTGACGGTCAGCAGCACCGCGACGAACAGCGTCAGCGACAGCAGTACCGCGAGGTAGTTGAGCGCGGAAAAGCCCAGCAGCACGAGCACCGCTTCCGAGCTGATCCTGCCCCCGGCCGCCTGGCCCAGCAGGCGCACCAGTTGCGTCGAGAGCATGATCGCGAACAGCACGATGAACACCGCGCCCGCCGTGCCGGTCAGTTCGCGCCGCAGCGCTCGCTCGAAGATCAGGGAACGGCCCACCGCAGGGTCCGGATGCTTTGACTTTCGCACCGGATCACGGACATAATCCGCGCAACGGCGCGTTTCATCAACATTTCGGAGGAGTGACCGGTGCAATTTAGCATAAAAAGCGGAAGCCCGGAAAAACAGCGCAGCGCCTGCATCGTCGCCGGCGTGTTCGAACCGCGCAAGCTCTCGCCCTCCGCGCGAAGCATCGACGCGGCTTCCGGGAATCACCTCTCCGAACTGCTGCGCCGGGGCGACATGGAGGGCAAGGCCGGCACGACGCTGCTGCTGCACCGCGTGCCGGGCACGCTGGCCGAGCGCGTGCTGCTGGTCGGGTTGGGAAAGGAGCGCGAATTCCGCGATGCGCCCTATCGGCAGGCGGTCGCCTGCGCGGTGCGCACGCTCAACGAAACCGGTGCCTTCGACGGTGTGGTGTTCCTGACCGAACTGCCCGTGCCCGGGCGCGACGTGCGCTGGCGCGTGCGCCAGGCGGCGATGGTCGCGCTGGACACGCTGTACCGGTTCGACCGCTTCAAATCGAAGAAGGAGGACGTGCGCCGGCCGCTGCGCAAGCTGACCTTCAGCGTCGCGCGCCGCAACGAGCTCGCGCCCGCCGAGCAGGCGCTCGCACAGGGGGAGGCGATCGCCGAGGGCGCGAACCTCGCGCGCGAGCTCGGCAACCTGCCCGGCAACCTGTGCACGCCGGCCTACCTCGCCGAGCAGGCCCGCGAACTCGCGCATGCGGCCGGGCTCCGGGTCGAGGTGCTCGAGCGCGACGCGATGCGCAAGCTCGGCATGAACGCGGCCCTGTCGGTGGCCAACGGTTCGCATCAGCCGCCCCGGTTGATCGTGCTGCGGTATCACGGCGCCGGCCCGAGCAAACCGATCGTGCTGGTCGGCAAGGGCATCACGTTCGACTCCGGCGGCATATCGCTGAAGCCCGGCGCCGAGATGGACGAGATGAAGTTCGACATGTGCGGCGCCGCGTCGGTGCTCGGCACACTGAAGGCATGCGCGCGGCTGAAGCTGCCGCTCAATGTCATCGGCATCGTCATCGCGGCGGAGAACATGCCCGGCGGCGCAGCGTCCCGGCCCGGCGACGTCGTGACCTCGATGTCCGGCCGCAGCATCGAGATCCTCAACACCGATGCCGAAGGCCGGCTCGTGCTGTGCGACGCGCTCAGTTATGCCGAGCGGTTCGAACCGGATTGCGTCCTCGACATCGCGACGCTCACCGGCGCCTGCGTGATCGCGCTTGGCCACGTCGCGAGCGGCCTGTTCAGCAATGACGATGCGCTCGCCCGCGATCTGCTGCGCTGCGCGACGGACGCCTTCGATCGTGCCTGGCGCATGCCGCTGTGGGACGACTACCGCGAGCAGCTCAAGAGCAATTTCGCCGATCTCGCCAACATCGGCGGCCGGCCCGCCGGCAGCATCACCGCAGCGTACTTCCTGTCGCGCTTCGCGGAAAAGTACCGCTGGGCGCACCTCGACATCGCCGGCACGGCGTGGAAATCCGGCAAGGAGAAGGGCGCCACCGGACGGCCGGTCCCGCTGCTGGTCCATTACCTGATGCAGCGCGCGGCCGCGTCATGACCCGCGTCGAATTCCTGCACGGCGCGGCCGACAGGCTGGCCGAGGCGGCCCGGCTGATCGGGGATCTCTACCGGGAAGGAAGCCGGGTCGTCGTCTACGCGCCCGATGCCGAGAGTGCGGCGCGGCTGGACCGGACGCTATGGACGCAGCCCGCGACCGGTTTCGTGCCGCACTGCGCCGCCGGCTGCGCACTGGCCGGACAGACTCCGGTCGTGATCGCGTCCGCGCTCGATGCCGGACTTGCCGGCGACGTGCTGATCAACCTTGACGGCGAGCCCCCACCGGGCTTCGCGCGCTTCGGGAGACTGATCGAGATCGTGGGCACCGAGCAGGCCGACGTGCTGCCCGCGCGCAGCCGCTACCGGCACTACCGCGACCGCGGTTATGCGCTGCAAAGCAGGAGCCTTGCGGATACCAAGCCATGAGCGAGAAAGCCGAAGAACTGATCTCGCAGGCCGACGCGCTGATGCGCCGTCATCGCGTGTTCGTCGCCGGCGGCGCCGGGGTGGGTGTGACCGAGGAGGACCTCCCGGTGCTGGAGGACGTCGTCACCGACGAGGAACTCGCGCGGATCGAGGCGGACATGACGCAGCGGTTGCGGCTCGAACTGGAGCCACAGATCACCGAACGGCTGGAGCGCGAGTTCGCCGCACGCCTGGCCGAGCGTGTCGATCGGGAACTCGCCGAACGTCTGCCGGAGCAGGTCGCGGCAGGGATCGAAGCGCAGATCGGGCCGCGGGTCGAGGCACAACTGCAGCGGCGCCTGCCGGAGGCCGTCGAGGAGCGCATCGTGCGCGAACTGCCGCAGCGCGTCGAAGCCGAACTCGCCGAACGCATCGAAAGCGAACTGGAATCCGCCCTCGAGCGTGCGCTGCCCGAGCGCGTCGAGCGCGCGCTCGCGCAACGCCTGCCGGGCGAGGTCGAACGCGGCCTCGCAGAAGCGCTCCCACTGCGCATCGCCGAGCGGCTCGACGCGCTGGCGCCGCGCGCCGGCGAGCGGCTGGAGGAATGGTTCGCAGCCACGCTGCCGCAACTCGTCTCCCGCGAGCTCGACGCGGCGGCCGACCGGATCGCGGCGGCCGCCTCGGGCGAACTGCATGACAGGCTGCTGCCGGAGATCGAGTCGCTGCTGCGGCGCGCCGAGGACGACGCCGAAACGGGAGGCACCCCCGAGTCGCTATAATCCGCGCTTTGCATCCTCCGCAAGCGCAATGACCCTGGCAAAGAGCTTCGAACCGGCGCGGATCGAATCGCACTGGTACCCGGTCTGGGAATCCGGCGGCTATTTCAAGGCGGGACTCGACACCGGCCGGACGGAAAACTTCTGCATCCTGCTGCCGCCGCCCAACGTCACCGGCACGCTGCACATGGGCCACGGCTTCAACCAGACCCTGATGGACGCGCTGACGCGCTACCACCGCATGCGCGGCGACAACACGCTGTGGCAGCCGGGCACGGATCACGCCGGAATCGCCACGCAGATCGTCGTCGAGCGCCAGCTCGAGTCCGAAGGCAGCTCGCGCGAGGCGCTCGGGCGCGAGCGGTTTCTCGAACGCGTCTGGCGATGGAAGGCCTATTCCGGCGGCACCATCACGCGGCAGATGCGGCGGCTGGGCGCGTCCTGCGACTGGTCGCGCGAGCGCTTCACGATGGACGAGGGCCTGTCGCGCACCGTCACGCAGAGCTTCGTGCGGCTGTACCGCGAGGGCCTGATCTACCGCGGCAAGCGCCTCGTCAACTGGGATCCCAAACTGCTGACCGCGGTGTCCGACCTCGAGGTCGAAGCGCAGGAGGAGGAAGGCTCGCTGTGGCACATCCGCTATCCGTTCGTCGACGGCGAGGGCGCGCTGGTCGTCGCCACCACGCGGCCGGAGACGATGTTCGGCGACACGGCCGTCGCGGTGCATCCGGACGATGCGCGCTATCGCCATCTGGCCGGCAGGCGCGTGCATCTGCCGCTGACCGGACGAACGATCCCGGTGATCGCCGATGCCTACGTCGACCCGGAGTTCGGCACCGGCTGCGTGAAGATCACGCCGGCGCACGATTTCAACGACTACCAGATCGGAATCCGGCATGGGCTCGAAGCGATCGACGTGCTGACGACGGCGGCGAGACTGAACGACAACGCGCCGGCGAAGTACCGCGGCATGGATCGCTACGTCGCCCGCAAGGAAATCGTCGTCGATCTCGAAACGCTCGGGCTGCTCGAATCGGTGCGCCCGCACCGCATGATGGTGCCGCGCTGCGGGCGCACCGGCGAGGCGGTCGAGCCGATGCTCACCGACCAATGGTTCGTCGCCACCAGCAAGCCGGGACCGGACGGCAGATCGATCGCGCGCAAGGCGCTCGATGCCGTCGCCGCCGGCGAGATCCGCTTCGTGCCGGCGAGCTGGGTCAATACCTACAACCAGTGGCTGGAGAACATCCAGGACTGGTGCATCTCGCGGCAGCTATGGTGGGGCCATCAGATCCCGGCGTGGTACGGCGACGACGGCCGCGTCTGGGTCGCCCACGACGAGGCCGAAGCCTATCGGCTCGCCCGCAGCGACGGCTATGACGGCGGGCTCGAACGCGATCCCGACGTGCTCGACACCTGGTACTCGTCGGCGCTGTGGCCCTTCTCGACGCTGGACTGGACGCCGGATTGGGATCCAAAATCGCCGGCGAAGTCGAACACCGCGCTCGACCTCTACCTGCCTTCCTCGGTGCTGGTGACCGGCTTCGACATCATCTTCTTCTGGGTCGCGCGCATGGTGATGATGACGAAACACATCACCGGAAAGATCCCGTTTCGCGACGTCTATGTGCATGGCCTGATCCGCGACGCCGAAGGCCAGAAGATGAGCAAGTCCAAGGGCAACGTGCTCGATCCGATCGACCTGATCGACGGCATCGGGCTCGATGAGCTGATCGCCAAGCGCACCAGCGGACTGATGGACCCGCGCCAAGCGGCCTCGATCGAGAAGCGCACGCGCAAGGAATATCCGAACGGCATTCCCGGTTTCGGCACCGACGCGCTGCGCTTCACCTTCGCCTCGCTCGCCTCGCCGGGGCGCGACATCAAGTTCGACATGGGCCGCTGCGAGGGCTACCGCAACTTCTGCAACAAGCTGTGGAACGCCAGCCGCTTCGTGCTGATGAACTGCGAAGGTGAGGACTGCGGTCTGGACCCGCACGACCGGTCCGCCTGCCACGGCGAATACCTCGACTTCACGCCCGCCGACCGCTGGATCGTCAGCCTCTTGCAGAAACGGGAAGCCGAGGTGGCGAAGCACTTCGCCGACTACCGCTTCGACCTGCTGGCCAAGACGCTCTACGAATTCGTCTGGGACGAGTATTGCGACTGGTATGTCGAACTGGCCAAGGTGCAGATGCACACGGGCGGCGAGGCCCGGCAGCGAGCGACGCGACGCACGCTGGTGCGCGTGCTGGAAACGGTGCTGCGTCTCGCCCACCCGCTGATCCCGTTCATCACCGAGGAACTGTGGCAACAGGTCGCGCCCGTGGCCGGACGCGGCAAGCCCGGCGGCACGGTGATGCTGCAGCCCTACCCTGCCGCCGATCCCAAGCGCTGCGACGAAAACGCGCACGCGTGGATCGCGACGCTCAAGTCGCTGGTCACGGCCTGCCGCAGCCTGCGCGGCGAAATGGGCATTTCACCCGCCCAGAAGGTGCCGCTGTTCGGCACCGGTGATACGGCAGCCTTGAAGACTTTCGCACCCTATCTTGCCGCGCTGGCGAGCCTGTCGGAGGTCAGCGCCGTCACTGCGCTGCCGGATTCCGATGCGCCGGTGCAGATCGTCGGCGATTTCCGGCTGATGCTGAAGGTCGAGATCGACGTCGCCGCCGAGAAGCGACGCCTCGGCAAGGAACTGGCCCGGGTCGAGGCCGAGATCGCCAGGGCCGCAAAGAAGCTCGCCACACCGAGCTTCGTCGAGCGCGCCCCGGCAGCCGTGGTGGCCCAGGAACGCGAGCGGCTGGCGAACTTCGGCGCCTTGCGCGACAAGCTGACCAGCCAGTTGAACAAGTACGAATGACTTCGGCTTGCATCCGTGCCGGCATCGGGGTCCCGTTCAGTGCGCGCCCCGCGGGACGAACGAAAGAGGGCCGGATCGCTCCGGCCCTTCGATCTTGCGTCGTCCGACCGGCCGCGGATTACATCTTCATGCCGAACGCGAACCCGAGCGAGTCCTGGTACATGTGCAGGTTCGCCTCGCCCCCTCCGAAGGGAGCAGGAATCGAACCGGAACCGTTGATCGTCTTCTTGAAGGCGTGCATGTAGGCGATGGTCAGCTCGTTGCCGCTCGCGAGCGTCCAGGTCGCGCCCAGCGTCGCGTGGTCTTCGATCACGCCCGGAGCGAGGATGTTGAGCATCGTCTCCCCGGAGGGAATCGGCTGCCTGCCGTGGCTCACTCCGCCGCGCACCGTCAGCGCCTTGCTCAACTGATAGCTCGCGCCGAGCTTGAACACCGTCATGTCCCGCCAGCCGAAGCCCGGTCCGTCACTCGACCCGAACAGGTTCCCTGCAAACAGGTTGGAAAGCGGGTTGCCGACCGACTTGATCTTGCCGTAGTTGATCTGCTGGATGTCCGCGGCGATCGTCAGCGCAGGGGTCGCGGTGATCGCGATGCCGACTCCGTAGTTCTCCGGGATGTCGAAATCGCCCTGCTCGGCGAACAGGCCCTCGTATTTCTTGAACCGGCTCATGCGCGTGCGGCTCTGGTAGGTCGCGCCCAGCGTGACCGTCGGGCTCACCTTTCCGGTCCAGCCCACCCGCACACCCCAGCCGCTCGAGCTGTCATCGCCGTTTCCCCACATTTTCGCACCATTGGCGCTGGACGCGGTAAACGGCTCGATGCCGTCGATGGAAAAGCGCTGGTGCGCCAGGTTCAGCGAAACACCGACGGCCTGATCGGGGGTGATCTTGTACGCGACCGTCGGCGCAACGAACAGTTGAATCAGATCGACACCGGTCGGCGTGCTGGCACCAAACGCACCGAACGGGGAGGTATCGTAGGTCGTGTTCATTCCCCCGTTGCCGAAGACCGAAATCCCCACCGCGAGGCTGGAACCGAGCATCCGGTTGTATCCGAACTCCGGAACGTAGAAATTTTGCGTTCCGTTGCCGTCGTAGCTTCCGTCCAGCGAACAACCCAGGCCACAAACGTTTCCGGAAATGTCGGCGCCCCGGACGGGCCGGAAGATGTCGATGCCGACATCCAGGCGGTTGCCCACGAAGGCCATTCCTGCCGGGTTCGTCGCCGCCGCGAGCGCATCCTGCGGAACCGCGATGCCCACGCCCGCCATTCCCTTGGCCTTCATTCCATAGCCATGCGAGAAATAGCCGTTGGTGGCCCATGCGGCGGGTGCCAGTGCCAGCGCGAGCGCAGCGATGGCGAACCTCCTGTCGAGTCTCATCCCCTTCCTCCTCCGTTGAAATGGTCGTTGCACGACCGCGCATTCACATGAACAGGCTGACGTCGGATGCCTGCGCAATCGGCAGCGCAGTCGCCGCGCCGGCGTATTCCGCGATTTCCGGAATGAAGTCGTCCCGCGTGTAACCGAACAGGTCCACGGTCATCTGGCAGGCGATGAACTTGACGCCCGCCTCGATCGACAGCGAACGCAGCTCGGCGATGTCCGCGACGCCGTTGTTCCTGATCGTCTGCTTCATCAACGTGGTCGCGAGCGTCTCGAAACCCGGGATGCCGGCCTGCACGAGGTTCGGAATGTTCCAGTTGATGCCGCGGAACCAGTCCGGACCGAAAGGCATCTTCATCGGCATGCCGGGATTGCCCAGCGGACTGACCTTCAGATCCGAGATGTCCTTCTTCAGCAGGTTCAGGCCGTAGAAGGTGAAGAATACCGTGACATCCCAGCCCAGCGCCGCCGCGGTCGAGGCGAGGATGAAGGGCGGATAGGCCCAGTCGAGCGTACCCTTCGTGGCGATGATCGTCATCGACGGCGTCTTCGCCTGCTTCATCTCCGCGAGCTTCTGCTCCAGCACCTGCGGCAGGAGTTCATCCAGCCGCCGCTTGATCAGGTCGTCCAGAACCGAACTATCGACGTTGCCCATCGCTTGTCTCCTGTGGCCGAACAGCGAAACGACATCAGCACGACATCAGCGTTCGATTATCTTCTTATCGAAGTGCGAATGGTGCTTGAGCGGCCCCGGCGCCGCCATTCGATTTTGCTTATGGCGAAATTTCTGCCGCTTATGGTCCGCACCGGGCGGCACGCGCCGCGCGCTCCTACTCACTTGCGCTTGAGGAAGAACTCGAACTCCCTGGCGCTGGTCTCACCCTGCGACAGCAGCTCGTTTCCGGTCTGCTTCGCGAACGCCTGGAAATCCTTGACCGAGCCGGGGTCGGTCGCCACGATGCGCAGCACCTGGCCGCTGGCCAGTTCGTTCAGCGCCTTCTTGGCACGCAGTATGGGCAGCGGGCAGTTCAGGCCGCGGGCATCGAGTTCCTTGTCGAAGTTCATCGTTTCCTCCTCGTATCGAACGATTGGACAAAGGTGCCGTCGCGCAAGTTGCGGGACTCGCGCGAGCGGCGGTCACCCCGGAATCTACCCGGGTTTTTACGCATTGGCAATTTGCCGGGCGCAGCGCGCAGCGCCGACTTCGGCCTGAGCCGCGCGTTGTGCAACGGCCAGGCATGCTCCCGGTACCCGGGATCGAAGAACGACGCAGCGGCGCGAGCGCCAGGGCACCCGGTGCGAGCGCGCTGCCGGCAGTGCGGAATCCGCACGCATCCTCCGCCGGAAGCGGGTCGGAGAACGCCTCGAGCTCGCCCGGAATACAAGGCAAGGCGAGAAACAGGCCCCGGCCCGCGCCGATCGAGGTCGTGAGCAGGACGACCGAAATGCCGGACGCATGTCGGGATCCGGGGTCCGGGGTTCGGCTGCAGGCAACGCCATGCGCAACGCCGATTCCCGTCACTGCGAGCAACGTAGCGATCTTCCCGCTCCTTGCGAGGGCGCGGCGACGAAGCAATCCCGTTCCCCGCGGTCCATCCCGGTCATCGTCTTTCCCCCTTGATTGCGAGGCGCGCGGCGACGAAAGCATCCCGCGGCACCCCCGACCGGCGCTGCGCGCTTCGCGCGGGATTGCTTCGTGGGCCTTCGGCCTGCCCGCAATGACAGACCGTCGGGGCTTCCTCGCAATGGCGGAGTACCGGCGCTTCGCAAGGCTGTGCCCTCGTCGCGATGACCGGGCGGCCGCGATCCGCGCAGCCGGCCAACGCAACGGTGCCGTGCGCCCGGGCCGCCATCTTGGCCGCACGCCCGCGTCCGCACAAGCCGATTCTACTTATCCGGAAATCAGCGGCTGTGATTGTTCGAAGCTCGAGCCTCGTGTAGATTGACGCCGACGCGAACCGGAGTAGCCCCCATGTCCATTCCAGCGTTCGATGCCCGCGAACGGCGCACCATCGAGGCCGCGATGATCTACCGCTACGGCCAGCCGGTGCCGCTGCACGACGTCGACGTCGAGCTGAAGCTCGTCGCGGGATCCGACGCACCGACCACCGTGCCGGGCGTGTACTGGAACGAGCGCGCCGTGCAGTTCGTCGTCTGCAAGACCGGCGAGTGCAGCTACCGCTCGTATTTCCTGTACGGCGACGACGAGCAGTTTCGCATCGGCGAGAAGGATTACGACGGCATCGAGGAGTGCGTGCGCAACCTGCTTCAACTCCAGAGCGACCACGAGCGCATCCGCAAGGGGATCTTCTCGGGCGCGACCGCCGCCGAGCTCGGCGGCGACGAGGACTATTTTCCACCCATCGTCGTGTGACGCTGGACGAGGCCCGCCGACTGCTCGCGACGCAGGCCGATTTCGGCGGCTTCCACGATCGCAATGCGGCCGGGCCGATCCTCGCCGAAGTGAGCCGCGCGTGCGGCCGGACAGCGGTCGGGCGTGACCTCCGCGAGCCCGATCTCGAGCGGACCTTCGGGTTCGAATTTCGCGGCGGCCTGGCGATGAAAGACACGTTCGGGAAGTAGCAGCGGCACACACGCGGCGACAGCCCACACGACGAACCCCGCGCACGGGTGCGCACACGCAGGAGCCTCACCGCCTTCGATGAAGATCTGCATCGTCTCGGACAGTCACGACCGCGCACCGATGCTCGCAGCCGCGGTCGAGGAGGCCCGCGCGCGTGGCGCCCGGGCGGTTCTGCACTGCGGTGACGTGATCGGTCCCAACACGCTCAAGCCGCTGCTCGCGCTCGGCCTGACCATCCATGTCGTGCACGGCAACAACCTCGGCGATTTCACCGGTATCCACCAGCTCGCGGCACGCTCGGGCGGACTGCTGCACTATCACGGGGGCGACGCCAGTCTGGAGATCGGCGGCCGGCGCATCTTCCTCGTGCACTATCCGCACTACGCAAAAGGGATCGCCTGCACCGGCGAATACGATCTGGTGTGCTGCGGGCACAGCCACAAGGCGGACATCGCCCGCATCGCGAACGTGCGCGGCGCCACGACGGCGCTCGTCAATCCGGGCACCGTGGCCGGGCTCGCGGCGCCGGCGACCTGGGCGATGGGCGATCTGGATGCGATGACATTCACGATCGAGCGCGTCGAACACGCCGATGCCGCAGCGGCCCGGTAACGGCGGCGCGCGCCATTGGCCCGATCGATTCGGCCATCGAAACATTTATCGCGCGGGCCGCGGCGCGTCGCGGGACGAGCGGTGTTTTTCCGGATAGAATTTTTCGACCGCTCGAATGCCCTCGCATCCATGAAGTGGTCCAAGCATCCATTCATCCGAACCCGGGAGGACCGATGACCGCTACAGTCGCAACGAACGAGTCCATCCTCGTCGTCGGCGGCGGCATATCCGGCATGACGGCCGCGATCGAGGCGGCCGAGTGCGGCAGGCAGGTCGTCCTCGCCGAACGGCAACCGACGCTCGGCGGCCGCACCGCGCTGCTGTACCGCTACTTTCCGAAACTGTGCCACCCGGTATGCGGACTGGAGATCAACCTGCGCCGGCTCAAGGCGAACCGCAACGTGCGGCTGCTGACAATGGCCGAGGTGGTCGCGATCTCCGGCACGCGCGGCGACTACACCGCGACGCTCAGGATCGCTCCCCGTTATGTCAATGAGCGGTGCACGGCCTGCGGCGAGTGCGCGCGCGCGGTCGGCACCGAGATTCCCAACCCGTACAACTACGGGCTCGACACGATGAAGGCGGCCTACCTGCCTCACGCGATGGCCTACCCGCAGCGCTATGTGCTCGACCCTTCGATCCTCGGCAGCGAAGATGCCGAAAAGGCCAGGGCCGCCTGCCGCTATGGAGCGATCGATCTCGACATGAAGGAGCAGACGATCGAACTGCGGGTGGCTGCGGTGGTCTGGGCGACCGGCTGGAAGCCCTACGACGCGGCGAAGATCCAGCCCTACGGCTACGATCGCTACCCGAACGTCATCACCTCCGTCGAGTTCGAACGGCTCGCCGATCCGCGCGGCCCGACCGCGGGAAGGATCGTGCGCCCGTCCGACGGCGCCGTGGCGAAGAACGTCGCGTTCATCCAGTGCGCCGGCTCGCGCGACGAGAACCATCTGCGCCACTGCTCGCGCATCTGCTGCATGGCGTCGCTGAAGCACACCCAGTACGTGCGCGAGGCCTGCGGCGACGAGGCCCGCTCGACGATCTATTACATCGACATCCGGGCGATCGACCGATTCGAGGATTTCTACCAGAAGGTGCAACGCGATGCGACGGTGAAGTTCGTCAAGTCCAAGGTCGCGCGCATCGCGCAGGACGAGAAATCGGGCAACCTGATCCTGCATGGCGTCGATACCGAGGGCTACCACCGTTACGCCGCCGAGCACGACCTGGTGGTGCTTGCCATCGGCATGGAGCCGGAAGTCAGGGGCGGTGCGGTGCCGGCCGAGGTCATCGAGGATTCGAGCGGTTTCATCGAGGCATCGGCCACCGGCGGGATCTTCGCCGCGGGGGTCGCCGGCGGACCGCTGGACGTCAACCGCTCGGTGCAGAGCGCGACCGCCGCGGCGCTGCGCTCGATCCAGGTCGTCAACCGCGCGGCGGCAACGGAGAACGCGTAATGGCCGACATGAAGACCGCCGCCTACCTGTGCAGCGGATGCGGCATCGGCGAGCGGCTCGACATGAAGCAGATCGAGACGATCGCGCGGAAGGAAGGCAAGATGCAGCAGGTGAAGAGCCACGCCTTCCTGTGTTCGGCCGAGGGCGTGGCGCTGATCCGCGAGGACATCGAATCGGGCGGGGTCACCCACGCGATGATCGCCGCGTGCTCGCGCCGGTCGAAGACCGATGCGTTCGGCTTCGACGGCGTCGCCGTCACGCGCGCCAACCTGCGCGAAGGCGTCATCTGGTGCCAGCCCGACACGGACGAGGCGCGCGAGCCGACGCAGGAGATGGCCGGCGATTACGTGCGCATGGCCTGCGCGGAACTCAAGAAGCAGAAGGTGCCGACGGCGAACGCGAATCGGGGCCTGAACAAGCGGATCCTGGTCGTGGGCGGCGGGCTGTCCGGCATGACCGCGGCGCTCGAAGCCGCCCGCGCCGGTTACGAAGCGGTGATCGTCGAGAAGCGATCCGCCCTCGGCGGCTGGGCGGCGCAATGGCACAAACGGGTGCCCTTCCGCGGCCCGTACGAGGATCCCGCAGACACCGGCATCGCGCAGCTCGTCGCGCAGGTGAGCGCGCATCCGCACATCGAGGTGATCACCGGGGCCTCGATCGAGCGTACTTCCGGCGCCCCCGGCCGCTTCACGGTCCGGATCGCGACGGCGGGCGCAGCCCAGAGGACCGAGGAAGTCGGGGCGATCGTACAGGCCACCGGCTTCACCCCCTATGACCTCGGCAGGCTTCCCGAATTCGGCGGCGGCACGATGGCGAACGTCGTCGACCAGGCCGGGCTCGAAAAGCTCGCGCGCGAGGCGGCCGCCAGCGGCACGCCCATCCGCAGGCCCTCGGATGGCGGCGAGATCCGGCGCGTGGTGTTCATCCAGTGCGCCGGCCAGCGCGACGACAGCGGCAAGCATCTGCCGTACTGCTCCGGGCATTGCTGCGCGACCAGCATCAAGCAGGCGATGTACTTCAAGGACGCCGATCCGGCGATCGACACCGTCGTGATGTACACGGACCTGCGCACGCCGGGCCTGGGCGAGGACTTCTACCGCGCCGGACAACGCAAGGGCATACTCTTCACCAAGGGCAGGGCCGGCGCGGTGAGCGCCAACGGCACCGGATGCAGGGTCGCCTTCCGCGACCTGATCCTCGACGAGGACGCCGCGATCGATGCCGATCTCGTGGTGCTCGCGACCGGCATGGTCGCGAACTCCGGCGTCGACATCGATCTGCCGGAAGAGGAAGCGGCCAAGCTGCAGGCCAGGCCCGTCTCCGTGCTCAACCTGGATTACCGCCAGGGAAAGGACCTGCCGCAGCTGAAATACGGCTTCACCGATTCGCACTTCATCTGCTTCCCGTACGAGACGCGCCGCACCGGCATCTATGCCGCCGGCCCGGTGCGCCGGCCGATGGACATGTTCCAGGCGGCCGAGGACGCGGCGGGGGCTGCGCTGAAGGCGATCCAGGCGGTCGAGAACGCGGGTCTCGGGCGGGCCGCCCATCCGCGCTCGGGCGACCTGTCGTTTCCG
Organism: Rhodocyclales bacterium; assembly: GCA_037440385.1. Taxonomy (GTDB): domain Bacteria; phylum Pseudomonadota; class Gammaproteobacteria; order Burkholderiales; family Rhodocyclaceae; genus CG2-30-68-42. The sequence continues at coordinate 16,103 of JBBIUI010000011.1, forward strand.
ACCGCCCGGCTCGAAGGCTGCACCCAGTGCAAGCGCTGCACGGTGGAATGTCCGTTCGGCGCGATCGACGAGGACGAGAAGCGCTATCCGCTGTTCAACGAGAGCCGCTGCCGCCGCTGCGGCACCTGCATGGGCGCCTGCCCGGTGCGCGTGATCTCGTTCGAGAACTACTCGGTCGATACGGTCGGCGCCCAGATCAAGTCGATCGACATGCCGGACGAATTCTCCGGGAAACCGCGCGTCCTGGTGCTCGCGTGCGAGAACGACGCCTACCCGGCGCTCGACATGGCCGCGACCGGCCGCGCGGGTTATTCGGCGTTCGTGCGCATCGTTCCCGTGCGCTGCCTGGGGTCGGTCAACACGATCTGGATCACCGACGCGCTCAACGGCGGCTGGGACGGCATCCTGCTGATGGGATGTAGGAAGGGCGACGACTACCAGTGCCATTTCGTCAAGGGATCCGAGATGGCCGCCTACCGCATGAGCAAGATCGACGACACGCTCAAGCAGATGGGACTGGAGAGCGAGCGCGTGGCGATCTACGAGGTTGCGATCACCGACGTCGCGCGCGTGTCGCAGCTCATCGACGAGTATGTCGCGAAGATCCTGGAGATCGGCATGAGCCCCATGAAGGGCTTCGCCTGAGAGGTTGCCCATGAGCGAACGAGCGCCGCAGCCCTATCGCAACGACTTCCTGCGCGAGGTCGAGGAGCGGGTCGAGGAAGGCCAGTGGGTGAAGATGTGCATGCAGTGCGGAGTTTGCGCGGGCTCGTGCCCATTCGGCCCGCACTGGGAGCATTCGCCGCAGAAGATCTTCATGATGATCCGCGCGGGCAAGCGCGACGAGGTGCTGCGCTCGGACTCGATGTGGATGTGCACGTCGTGCTACAACTGCATCGTGCGCTGCCCCCGCAAGCTGCCGATCACGCACATCATGCACGGGCTGGCGAACTACGCGCATCGCCTCGGGCTCGCGCCCAAGGGCCAGCCGACGCGCGAATTCGCGAAGATGTTCTGGAACAACTGCATCCGGACGGGGCGCACGAACGAGCTGAAACTCACGCTGGGCCTGTATTTCAAGGACGGCTTCATGGCCGGCATCCGGACCGCACTCGCGATGAAGGACATCGGACTGGGCATGTTCAGGGCGAAGCGCATCAACCCGTTCGAACTGTTCGGCGGCCATGGAATCAAGGACCGCAACGGGCTGCACGCGATCCTGGCGAAGGCCCGCGACATCGAAGACCGCCGCAAGGGCTACACCTCGTAAGCGAGAGGCAAAGATGGCCAAGAAGGAATACGCGTTCTATCCCGGCTGCTCCTCGCAGCTCAAGGCATCGGCCTCGAACTACCTGGTCTCGGTCGATGCGATGTGCAAGAAGCTCGACATCAAGATCACCGAGATTCCTGACTGGAACTGCTGCGGTGCCTCGATCGGCTACGGCGAAGGCGGCGAGCTGCCGCGGCACGCGCTGAATGCGCGCAACTTCGCGCTGTCGGAGAAGCACCTGCCCGGCCGCGACATCGTCGCGACCTGCGCCGCGTGCTGGCTGGGCGCGCGCGAGACCAAGGAACGGCTCGACGCGTCCTCGCAACTGATGAAGGACACCAACGAGGCGCTCGCGGCTGCCGGGCTGCACTACAAGGGCGAGGTCGAGATCCGCCACATGGTCGAGGTGCTGATCGAGGACATCGGCTACGAAGGGCTGGAGGCCCCCGCGGTGAAATCGCTCGAGGGGCTGAAGTTCGCCGGCTATGTCGGCTGCCAGACCAACCGGCCGTTCGGCATCGCCGGAGAGTCGTTCGAGAATCCGCTGTATCTCGACAAGCTGATCGAGGTCGTCGGCGGCGAGGCCGTGCCCTATGACCAGAAGGTGACCTGCTGCGGCGGCGCGCTCGCGTTCTCGGAACCGGAAAAGAGCCAGAAGCAGATCCGCGACATCGTCGAGTCGGCCTACGACCACGGCGCCGAGATGATCGTCACGCCGTGCCCGCTGTGCCAGGCGAACGTCGAGGTCTATCAGAGCGAGATCAACAAGAAGCAGGGAACGAAGTTCGCGATGCCGGTGCTGTACTACAGCCAGTTGCTGACGGTCGCCTACGGCGGCAGCGCGAAGGAATCCGGCCTCGACGGCCAGGTGATCAAGGCCCCGAGCCTCGAGGCGCTCTGCGCGAAGCCCGCCAAGCGCTGAGCGTGTCGGGGGGGGCTCCTGCCGCCGCCATCCCCGAATCGCATCGCACGGATGGCCTGCCGCATCGCGGCGGCGCTCGCGTGACGCACTCACCCGAACGGTGATGTCCATCGATCCCGGTCCCATCGGGACCATGCTGAAGTCATGAAGGGGAAGAGCGGTCGCTGGGGCGCCTGTGATAAGCATCGTCTATCCGGCCATCAGCGCGCAAGGCTTGCTGCTGCGTTGCGATTTGTCGGAAACTGCATGCAAGCTGATGGCATACCGGCCGGCGGGCGGATCCATGGAAGTCGAGAAAGGGCCGGATGACCTCGGGCGATCGAAGCGTCATCGTCGAAAGAATGTCAGAGGAGGAATCATGAGCGACGCCGCCGTGCGCAGCAACGAACCCGGTTTCCTGCAGAAACTGCCCAAGGCCATTCCGGGGCTGATCCTGATCATCGGCACCATGGTCGTGATCCGCCTGTGGGTGGAACCGTGGATGTCCTCGGCCGTGCTGTTCGACCAGAAGGGGTGGCTGGTCAAGGTCGTGCATCTGAACTACATCCTGCTCGGCATCCTCTTCGGCATGATCTACCGCAACGTGCTGTTCGGCGGCAAGATTCCGGATCTGTTCGCCGACGGCTTCAGGCTCTCGCGCCTGTTCATCAAGACCGGCATCATCCTGCTGGGCTCGCTCTACACCGTGCAGGCGATCTTCAAGCTCGGCGCGATCGCGATCTTCCTGATCGGCGGCTTCGTCGCGCTGTCGGTCGTGATGGTGCTGTGGCTGGGCCGGCTGTTCCGCGTGGATCGCTCGATGACCGGCGTGATGGCCAACGCGTGCAGCATCTGCGGCGTCAGCGCAGCGATCGCCACCGCACCGGCCGTGGAGGCCAAGCCTGCCCATGTGGCCTACGCGGTGGCAACCATCCTGGGCTTCGGCATCGTGACGATGTTCATCAGTCCGTTCATCGGACATGCACTGGGGCTCACCGACCTGCAGTACGGGGCCTGGGTCGGCACCGGGATCCTGAACTCGGGGCAGGTACTCGCAGCCAGTCTCGCCTTCAACCCCAGCATCGCTCCGGGGACCGCGGTGTCGGTGGCGGAGATCTGGAACATCATGCGGGTGATCTCGATCCCGTTCGCGGTATTCGCGGTGACGGTCTGGTACTGGGCCGGCTCGCAGTCGAATGGCGCCGCGCAGCAGAAGACCGTCGGCCAGCTCTTCGTCGAGAAGTTCCCGGTCTTCGTGCTGGGCTTCCTCGCGATGGTGGTGCTGACCAGCATCGGCGCGTTCGGCGACGTCGGCATGAAGGGCGGCCCCGCGGCCTCGGCGACGATCAAGATGCTGCGGCTGTGGATGACGTGGATCTTCGGCATCGGGCTGGTGGGCCTGGGGGGCTACATCGACGTGCGCGAACTCTCGCAGGCCGGCGGCGCGCCGCTGAAGGTGGGCCTGATCGTGGGCATCACGAAATACGTGCTGGCGCTCGTCGTCGTGTTGCTGATCCGCGACTACCTCATCGAGATCTGATTCCCGGAGAACCTGATCATGGCTGAAGAAAAGATCGGAAGCGAAACGATGGCCGCCGCGGACAAGGGCAAGATGACGCTGTTCCGCGACGATCGGCAGGAGGACTGGGGCGCGATCCTGTTCGCGACGCTGGTCGTGGCGATCATCATCGTGATGACGTTGAAGTAGCCGGATGGGCGCGATCGTCGTCGCGGTCGACGGGACCGAAGCCAGCACGGGCGCGCTCGTGCGCGCCCGGACGATCGCGCACGAGTCCGGCCGCACGCTCACCGGCGTGTTCGTCATCGATGCCGGATGGGCGGATTTCATCGGCAACGACTGGCAGAGCTCGCGCAATGCGCGCCAGGGTTTCCTCGACTACGTCCGCGACGACCAGCAACGGCAATCGGAGAAGGCCCGCATGCAGTTCACCGCGGCCTTCGGCGAGGCTTCCGGCACCCGGTTCCGGATCGTCGCGGGCGAGCCCGTGCAGGCGCTCGCGGAGTTCGTCGAACGCGAACGAGCCGAAGCGCTGGTGCTGGGAAGGAACGCATTCAGGGAATGCGGCAGACCGAGCGCGAAGCGGCTCGGCACGCTGCTCGCCCGGCGCCTGAACCAGCCGGTGCACCTCGTGTAGCGGGCGCTCCGGCGCGCTCAGTCAGGGCGCGCGACGTGGAAGCGTTTCGCCTTGAGCTCGAACCGCGGTAGCGCATTGCGCTCCACGCGGCGCACGCGCGGCCGGAATGCGAGCATCGACGCGAGCTTCGCGGCGATCGCCTGCGGGAGCGCCGCATCGGCCCCCTCGCCCAGCTCGATCTCGACGTCCATCTCGTCCATCTGCCGTTCGCGGCTCACCGTCACGCGGAACTCGATCACTTCCGGAAAGCCGCGCACGATGTTCTCGACCGCGGCCGGAAACACATTGACGCCGCGCACGATCACCATGTCATCGGCGCGCCCGAGGATGCCTCCCTCGAAGCGCAGCGAGGTCCGGCCGCACGCGCATCGATCGGGATTCACCGCGACGACGTCGCCGGTGCGATAGCGAACGACCGGAAAGCCCCAGCGGCCGAGATTCGTGATGACCAGCTCGCCGCGCTCCCCCGGCGCGACCGGCTTCAGCGTGGCGGGATCGAGCACCTCGGCGATGTACTCGCTCTCGATCAGATGGATGCCGCCGGGCTGCGCCTCGCACTCAAACGAATGCGCCCCGACCTCGGTCGCCCCGGCGTGGTCGTGGCACCTGGCATGCCACAGCGCCTCGATGCGCCGCTTGGTCGCCGGCACGTTGGCACCTGGCTCCCCGGCATGGACGGTCGCCCGCAGCGGGATGGTCGCGAGATCGAAGCCGGTCTCGGCGGCCACCTCGCCCAGGCGCAGCGCGTAGCTGGGCGTACAGGCGAGCACGGTGGCACCGAGATCGCGCATCAGTTCGAGCCGCTGCGGCGAGTCGCGGCCGCCTCCGGGGATCATCATCGCGCCGATGCGGTGCGCGCCCTCCACCGCCGCCCAGAATCCGACGAACGGGCCGAACGAGAAGGCCATGAACAGCCGGTCGCCCGGCACGACGCCGGCGCCGGCCAGCACGTGGCCCCAGCAACGTCCCCACCAGTCCCAGGCCTCGGTGGTATCCGGCACCTTCAGCGGTGCGCCGGTGGTGCCGGAGGTCTGATGCAGCCGCACGTAGCGCTCCAGCGGATAGGTCAGGTTGCTGCCGAACGGCGGATTCCGGGCCTGGTCGCGCACCAGCTCGTGCTTCGTCGTGCACGGCAAATCGGCCAGATCGGCGATCGAACGGATGTCGCCGGGCGCGGCGCCGGCCTGCTTCCACTTCGCGGCATAGAACCGGTTGTGTTGCGCGAGTTCTCCCAGCATCGCGCGCAGCTTGCGAAGCTGCAACGCCGCCAGCTCATCTCGCGAGAGGCATTCGGTGGCGGAGTCGAAGTAGCTCATGTGGATCTCCCGTCGAACGCAATGCGATCATTCCTCATTGCGCGGGTCTGTGCGGCGGCTGTCCCGTCCAGCGCTCGAACAGGTCGATGTCGAGACCGAACTGATCGAGCGCACGGTTGACCGACTGGTCGACGATGTCATCGATCGAACGGGGCCGATGGTAGAACGCCGGCATCGGCGGCACCAGCACCGCCCCGATCTCGGCCGCCTGCACCATCAGGCGCAGATGGCCCAGATGCAGCGGCGTCTCGCGCACCATCAGCACCAGAGGGCGACGCTCTTTGAGCGTGACGTCCGCGGCGCGGATCAGCAGATTGGAACCGAACGAATGGGCGATCGCCGAGAGCGTCTTGATCGAACAGGGCGCGACGAGCATGCCGTCGTGCCTGAACGAACCGCTGGCGATGCACGCACCGATATTCCTGAGGTCGTGACAGTGGGTGGCGAGCCGCTCGACGCTGCGCACCGCAACGTCGGTCTCGTTCGCGATCGTCCGCCTGGCCGAATCCGACATCACGAGATGGGTCTCGACGCCGGCGCGTGCGAGCACCTCCAGGGCGCGGATGCCGTAGATCGCGCCGCTCGCTCCGGAAATGGCGACCACCAGTCTCATTTCGCCCCTGCCTCCGCCCGTCAGCCCAGACCCGCCACGGCGCCGTCCCACAGGCCCTGCGCCCTGAGGATGCGCTCGGCCACCTCACGCACCGCACCGTGCCCGCCGCGCGAGCGAGTCACCCAGGCCGCTACCGCCCTGACCTCGGCCACCGCGTCGGCCACGGCGACCGGAAATCCCACCCGCTTCATGACCGCGAGATCCATCAGATCGTCGCCGACATGGCAGACCTGGCTCTCGTCCAGATCGAGCTCTCGCAACAGGGCCTCGTACGGCACGGTCTTGTTCGGGACGCCCTCGTAGCAATGGCGGATCTTCAGGTCCTCGGCACGCCGCCTGACGGCCGGCGAGCGTTTCGCGCTGAGGATCGCCACCTCGATGCCCGAGGCCGCCAGCATCACCACGCCGAGTCCGTCCTTGATGTCGAAATTGCGCGATTCCACGCCGTCGTCATCGACGATGACCCGCCCGTCCGTCATCACTCCATCGACATCGAGGATCACCAGCCGGACTGCGCGCGCGCGCTCCATTCACGCCGCCTTCATGGCGTGACGGCCGCGAGGATCGCCGCGCGCATCTGTGCATAGTCTTGCGTGACCGGAAACTGCGGGAACGCCTCGATGACGTTGCGCGGCGGCCGGAACAGGATGCCTGCATCGGCCTCGGCGAGCATCGCGGTGTCGTTGTACGAATCCCCCGCCGCCACGGTGCGGAAATTCAGCTCCCGCAGCGCGCGCACCGAAGCACGCTTGTGATCGCGCAGCCTCAGCCGGTAGCCGCGCACGAGCCCGCGCGCATCGACTTCGAGCTCGTGGCAGAACAGCGTCGGCCAGCCGAGCTGGCGCATCAGCGGAGAGGCGAACTCGGTGAAGGTATCCGAAAGCAGAATGACCTGGTAGCGGCTGCGCGCCCACTCGAGGAAGTCGGCCGCACCGGGCAGCGGCCCCATGCCTGCGATGACGTCCTGGATGTCCGCCAGGCCGAGCCGGTGCTGCGCCAGCAGCGCCAGTCGGGCCCGCATCAGTTTGTCATAGTCCGGCTCGTCGCGCGTCGTTCGGGCGAGCTCCGGGATGCCGGTACGCTTCGAGAATTCGATCCAGATCTCGGGCACCAGCACGCCCTCGAGATCGAGGCACACGACATGCACTTGCTTGCTCCCCTCGACGCCGTGACGGGATGATGGGTGGAACGAACCGCGGATTCTACCTGCGGCCCGCAGCTTTTTCAGTTGATCAGCACGCGCGCCACCAGCGCCACGGAGGGCGGCAGGATCACGCCCGCACGGGCGAACAGGTCGGCCGAGGCCTCCGGCACATCGGCGATCAGCGGCACGCTCTCGTCGGGGCCGAACGAGCCGGGCCACACCTGATTGAGCAGATCGTCGCGCAGCGACGGGCAGCGCTCGAAGAAGTGCATCACCCAGCCCAGCAGGCTGTGCTGGAGTTCCGCGTTCTGCGCCCACGGCGTGATCACGTAATGAAGCTCGATCGGCAGCGCGCGCGGCACGTCGTCGAGCCCGCGGCGGCGCGGCGACTGGTCGCGCTGTGCAATGTTGAGCTTCACGCGATGCAGCAGCACGGAAACCCCCGGCTGCGGCCGCCTGCGCGCCAGATCCTCCGCCTGGACGAGCACGAAATCGCCCTCGCTCAGACCGAACTCCTGCCGCGGGCATCCCTGCGCCAGCAGCCACACGAGGGTCTTGCTCACCGCGACGATCGCGTTCTCGCTTGCCATGGTCGAGCGGCCCCGTTGGCCGCGGGTTCAGTCGCCGACGTCGCGCCCGCCTTCGTCTTCGTGACGCAGGCGCTCGGCCGCTTCGCGCTCGATCCGCGCGAGCTTCTGCCGATAGCGCTCGCTGCGGGTTTCGGCCGCCGCCTGATTCACCGGTATGCTGTGCTCGCCGAACAGCACCTGGCGCAGGAAACGGAAGCCGAACTGCATCAGCGCCACGTCGTCCGCGAGCACGTGTTCGCGCTCTTCCGGCGCAAGCTCATAGACCTGTGTGAATCCCTCGCTCGACACGAAACGCCTGAAGCGGTCGACGTCGTAACAGGCGATGAAGAAAAGCTGCCGGCTGCGAACCGAAGGCTTGCCCACGGTCGGGCCCGAAGACTTCTTCTTCAGCACGAGCTGGCGCCAGCCGCGGGCGAGCTCGTCGTATTCCCCGAGTTCCTGCTCCGCGCGATACTCGTCGATCGTCAGGCTGCGCGGCTCCCGGTGCCCGTGGCAATGCTCCTCCCTGACCAGCGCATAGGAATCCCGATCGACATACTCGTCCTGCCTGCGCATCGACAACAGCGCCACCGGATAGTAGCGGCACGCGGTCGGCCGGTCTTCGTAGACGCCGCATCCGTCCGGAGTCATGAACCGGCAGGCCGTTGCGCCCTCGACCGGCCGCAGCTTGACTCCAGCGATGCCGTCCTTCTCCATCTCATAGGGCACCGTGTAGTCCGCCAGGAACCGGGTTGAATCGACCCCCAGGCGCCGCTTCAGGCGCACGATGTCGTAGGGCGTCAGCGAGATGTCGATGTTGCTGCAGCAGGCGTTCCAGCAGTCGATGCCCTTGCGGCAGCGAAACTGGATGACCTTGGAGCCGTCGAGCATCTGCGGTACGACCGGACTTTCGGGGAAAGGCAGATCCTTCGCCATGTAGGTGTCCATCGATCGGGTCTCGTCCTCCGCTTACAGGGTACAGGTTTCGCGAGAACAATGCTCACGGCGAAGCCGGCGTACGGTGCGCGCGGCAGCCGCGCCGAAAAAGAACCGGGCGCCCCCTCGCTTCGCGGGCGCCCGGACATGCTGCCTGTTGCTTACGAGCGGCTCAGTGAGCGGCCGCCTTGAACAGCTTGGACTTGTCGATCAGATCGACGTGCTTGCGCTTGAAGCAGGTCCATTTCCTGTTCTTCTTGTCGTAGACCGAATTCACGAAGCAGTGCCAGTTCTTTTCATCGACGAAGTTCTTGTCGGTCCGATAGTAGAAGCCCGGGTAGCGCGATTCCTCGCGGAACTCGATGTGCTTCATGTGCGCTTCGGCGGTCAGGATGCGATGGTAGTTTTCCCAGGCGCGCAGCAGCTCGTGCAGGTCCTTGGCACGCATCTTCTGCGAGTCTTCCTTGAGCAGCGCGAGCTTCTCCTCGGCCACCGCGAGCATTTTATCGTTGGTGTTGTAGTAGGTCGCCACCCCGGCCACGTACTCGTCCATGATCTTCTGCAGGCGGATCTGAAGCATCCTGGGCGTGATGTAGTTCGGGTTGACGTCGATCGCGGTCGAGTAGTCCTTGTACTGAAGGAAGTTGCGCACCGGCTTCCAGATCGTCTCCGCGATCTGCTCGGGGGTCTCGTCGAACTCGGGCTTGAGATCCTTGTTGTCGAGTGCGTACTTGACCATGCCCTTGGCGGCGATGCGCCCTTCCGCGTGCGAGCCGGAGGAGAACTTGTGGCCGGAGGCACCCACGCCGTCCCCGGCGGTGAAGAGCCCCTTGACCGTGGTCATCGAGCGATAACCCCAGTTCCAGCCTCTCGGCAGATGCGCGGGCACGCCGTCGTACTCGCCGTCCGCCGCGCTCGGCGCACCGAGGTCGGTCGGCCCGGACACCCAGATGCCGCAGCAGCCGGAGTGCGAACCGAGCAGGTAGGGCTCGGTCGGCATCAGCTCGGACATCTTCTTCTCCGGTTCGATGTTCTCGCCGACCCAGACGCCGCACTGGCCGAGGGTCATGTCGAGGAAGTCTTCCCAGGCTTCCGCCTCGAGGTGCTTCACTTCCTTCGGCGTGAGGGTTTCGCGCAGCCTCGAAAGCGCGCTGACGGTGTCCATGTAGATCGGACCGTGACCGTCCTTCATCTCCTTGAGCATGAGGTGGTTACGCAGGCAGGAGGCGGGCACCGCGGCCTGTCCGTAGGGCGGATAGTCGTTCAGCAGTTCCTTGTTCTTGGTCATGTAGTCTTCGCCGTAGGCGTTGACCGCCTTTGCCTTGAACAGCAGGAACCATGCCCCGACCGGTCCGTAGCCGTCCTTGAAGCGGGCGGGCACGAACCGGTTTTCCATCATGGTCAGCTCGGCACCGGCCTCCGCGGCCATGGAATAGGTCGAGCCGGCATTCCACACCGCATACCACGTCCGGCCCTGGCCTTCGCCCACCGAACGCGGACGGAACAGATTGACGCAGCCGCCGGCCGCAAGCAGCACGGTCCTGGCCTTGTAGATGTAGATCTTGTTTTCGCGCACCGAGAAACCCGCGGCACCGGCGATGCGGTTCGGGTCGTTCTTGTCGTTGATCAGGTGCACGATGAACACGCGCTCCTGCACGCGCTCCAGGCCCAACGCCTTCTTCGCGGCTTCGGCGACGATCCACTTGTAGGACTCGCCGTTGATCATGATCTGCCACTTGCCCGAGCGCACCGGCTTGCCGCCGTCCTTGAGCGCAGGCAGGCCTTCGCGGATCGATTCCGCGCCGTCGTGGCGCACGCCTTCGGCATCGGTCTTCCAGATCGGCAGACCCCATTCCTCGAACAGGTGCACGGAATCGTCCACGCTTCGGCCCAGATCGTAGGTCAGGTCGTCGCGGGTGATCCCCATCAAGTCGTTCGAGACCATGCGGGCGTAGTCGGCCGGGTCGAGATCGCCGAGGTAGGTGTTGATCGCCGACAGGCCCTGTGCCACGGCGCCGGAGCGGTCCATCGCGGCCTTGTCTACGAGCTTGATCTTCAGTTCCCTGCCGGTCTCGGCCTTGACCGCTTCGGCCCAGCGCATGACCTCGTAGGCGGCGCCGCAGCAGGCCATGCCGCCGCCGATCAGCAGAATGTCCAGGTCTTCCTGGACGATTTCCGGTTTTTCAAAGGTTCCAGCCATTTTCGGTTCCTCGATTCGTTGGATTACTTGCGGATCAGTTCAGCGGGATTTCCGGCGCGGAAGCCGCCCATCACGTCCCTGGTGAAGAAGCCCGCCTTGTCGAGATCGGCGATTTTGGGCAGCGGCTTGCCGCCATACGCGTCGATCGAGCCTTCCGCCGTGGTGCGGATCGGAAACTTGAACCGCTTGATGTTCCCGTTGCGGAACTTGATCGTCCACATGATCGAGTCGGAACCGCGCATCGGCTGCACGGAGCCGCCCAGCGGAACGATGTCGGCATAGTGGCGCGCCTCGATCGCGCCCTGCGGGCAGATCTTCACGCAGGAATAGCACTCCCAGCACTGATCGGGTTCCTGATTGAACGCACGCATCGGATGGCCGGTCTCGGAACCGTCCTTGTCGAGCTTCATCAGGTCGTGGGGGCAGATGTACATGCAAGCGGTCTTGTCCTGTCCCTTGCAGCCATCGCATTTTTCAGTACGTACGAATGTTGGCATGAACTCTCTCCAAGAAGATGGTCCGGCGACCCGATCCGATGACCCGCCGGTCCGACTGCAACGAAAACCTATCGTGCCGAATGGCCCGTCAGTTTCACTTCGACCTTCTCGGTCAGGCCGGCGTAATAGTTGCGCAGGATCGCCAGCACTTCCGCCCGCGAGAACTCGGCCGCCACCTCGGCTCCTTCCGAGAGCGCCTTGCGCAGCTTGGTGCCCGAGACCAGCAGGCGATCCTTGTCCTCGTGCGGGCAGGTGCGCGCGGAGGCCATGCCGCCGCACTTGTAGCACCAGAAGGTCCAGTCGATCTTGAGCGGCTGCGTCTCCAGCGAACCTTTCGGAATGTCGTCGAAGATGTGATGCGCGTCGAACGGGCCGTAATAGCTGCCGACGCCCGCATGATCGCGCCCGACGATCAGGTGCGAACAGCCGTAGTTCTGGCGGAACAGCGCATGCAGCAGCGCCTCGCGCGGACCGGCGTAGCGCATGTCGAGCGGATAACCGGCCTGGACCACGGTCTTCCTGACGAAGTATTTCTCGATCAGCGTGCCGATCGCCCGGGTGCGCACCTCGGCCGGAATGTCACCGGGTTTGAGATGGCCGAGCAGCGAGTGGATCAGCACCCCGTCGCAGGTCTCGATCGCCACCTTGGCGAGATACTCGTGGGAACGGTGCATCGGATTGCGCGTCTGGAACGCTGCGACCTTCGACCAGCCATAGGACTCGAACAGCGCGCGGGTCTGTGCGGGCGTCATGAACAGGTCGCCGTACTTCGACGGAAACTCGCCCTGCGAGAGCACCCGCACCGGGCCGGCGAGGTTGACGTCGCCCTGCTCCATGACCATCTTGACGCCCGGATGCTCGAGATCGGTGGTCTTGAACACCATCGCGCATTCGTGCGCCTTGTCGATCTTGTACTTCTCGGTGACCTTCATGACGGCCAGCGCGTCGCCGCTTTCCGGATCGATCAGCGCGACGTCCGTGCCCGTCTTGAGCGAGTCGGCGACGACTTCGTCGACCGACAGCGTGATGGGAATCGGCCAGAACACGCCGTTCGCCATCTTCATGCCGTCGCACACGCCTTCCCAGTCGGCGCGCGTCATGAAGCCGTCGAGCGGCGTGAAGCCGCCGATGCCCAGCATGATGAGGTCGCCTTTTTCGCGCGAACTCACGCGCAGTTGCGGCAGTGTCGCCGCACGCGTGCGCTCGGCCGTCAGTTCCCTGCCGTGCAGCAGCAGCGGCCTGAGTTCGCCGCCGCCATGTGGATTGACCAGTGCCACGTTCCCCCCTCGTTCGATCGAATTCCCGGCGGCAAAGATAGCACGCACGCCCGGCCGAAATGATCGTTTTCCTTTATTGACAAATAGGCACGCCTGTTTCGCGCGCCGGGTGAGTGTGCGCGTAGTGCGTGGATTCAGCGCGGCTTGGACTTTTCGGCCTCGCGCGCACGCATCTCCCGCAGCTCGCGCAGCCGCGCGTCGACTGCGGAAAGCTCGTAGAAGTCGCCATCGCCGGCGCGCTGGGCGAACTGGAGCTGTTCGATCGCCGCCCCGGTCTGCCCCTGGAGCGCGTAGACCTCGGCCTGCGAGCGATGCTGCTGGAGCCGCCTGCCGAGCGCCGCATAGGCCTTCGCCTGATAGGCCCACAGACGGGGATCCGAGGGTGTCAGCTGCACGGCCGGCGCGGCGATGGCCAATGCGCCCGCCGCATTGCCTGCGGCCAGTTCGGCCTCGATCAGGCGATAGGTCAGCGGCCGGAAGTTCGGGTGGCGGGTGGCGGCCTCGCGCAGCGACGCGACCGCGCCTGCCGCGTCGCCGGCCCTCATCCGCACTTCGCCCGCCAGCGTGTCGATCATCGGCGAGCCCGAATCGAGCCGTCGCAGCATGCCGACCTCGCGCTGTGCGCCGGCGAGATCGCCTGCGCGCAGCAGCGCTCGCGCATAGCCGTAGCGGGCGGCGGCTTCCGAAGCGTATTTCCTTTCCTTCAACTGGAACGCGAACTCGGCGACGGCCTCGCGGGGCACGCCCTGCTCGGCGCGTATCTTCGCCCGCACGAGCTGGAAGGCCGCGCTGTCGGGAACCTGCCGGTAGCCCTTCAGCTCGGCGCGGTTCTCCATGTCGGCGATCCGCTCGGTGGTCAGCGGGTGGGTGCGCAGATAGGCCGGAGCATTGTTCTCATACAGCCTGCCCGCCTTCTGCAGCCGCCCGAAGAACGACGCCATGCCATGGACATCGAAGCCGGCACGCTCGAGGGTCTGCAGGCCGATGCGGTCGGCCTCGCGCTCGAACTCGCGGGAATAGTTGAGCTGGGTCTGGATCGCGGCCGCCTGCCCGGTCGCGATCGCCGCCTGGGAGATCTGCGAATTGGAGCGTGCCGCCAGGATCGCGACGATCACCGCGGCCCACGCCGCGAGCGCGCTCTGGCCTTGCGTGCTGACCATGCGCGCGATGTGGTGCTGGGTCACGTGGGAGATTTCGTGGGCGATCACTCCCGCGAGCTCCGATTCGCTCTGCGCGGCGAGGATCAGCCCGGTATGCACGCCGATGAACCCGCCCGGCATCGCGAACGCGTTGAGCGTCGGATCGCTGATCGCGAAAAAGGAAAAATCCGGCCGCGCATCCGGGCTGGCCGCGACCAGCCTCGAGCCGAGATCGTTCAGATAGCCCTCGATCTCCGGGTCATCGACATAGGACGGCTCGCGCAGCCGGATGTCGCGCATGAACGATTCGCCGATGCGCCGCTCGGCTTGCGGCGAGAGGTCGGCCTGCGCCGCCTCGCCCAGCTCCGGCAACGGCTGCGCGAGCGCGAGCGTCAGCGCGAGAAATGCGCTCGAACCGGCAAGCCAGAACCTCGATTCCATGGGGACATGATAACCTTCATCGATGCCGGGGTTTTGGAGCGAGGAGGCCGGGCGTGAGTTCCGCATTGACACACTTCGATGCAAGCGGGCAGGCGCACATGGTGGATGTCGGCGAAAAGCAGGCGACCCACCGCGTCGCCCGTGCGCTGGGCACCATCCACATGAAAGCGGAGACGCTCGCGATGATCCTCGCCGGCGATGCCCGCAAGGGCGACGTGCTCGGGGTGGCGCGCATCGCCGGGATCCAGGCCGCCAAGCGCACCCCGGAGCTGATTCCGCTGTGCCACCCGATCGCGCTGACCCGGGTGGCGGTGGATTTCACCCCGGACGGCGAACGCTCGGCCATCGCCTGCGAAGTCACCGCCGAGACCGTCGGACGCACGGGTGTCGAAATGGAGGCACTCGCCGCGGTCGCCGTCGCGCTGCTGACGATCTATGACATGTGCAAAGCCGTCGACCGCGGCATGCGCATCGGCGACATCCGGCTCGCCGAAAAATCCGGCGGCAGGTCCGGCCACTGGCGCGCGAATGCCGAGCGCGGCGGCGCGACGTGAGCCGCCGCACCGGCGGTGCGCGCCGGTATCGTGATTGAACGCATGCTACGATCAACGTCGCTTATCCGGCGATACAAGAGGCGATTTGCCCGAGTGCGGCGGTTTCCCGTAGAGTCGGGGCGAGGGCATTGCCCCCGGCCGCAGCGACGCAACGTAGTCCGATCCTCCGGGTCGGACGGTATCGTTTTCGAGAGAGGGACAACGACGATGGATCGGTTGAGGAGGACATTACTGAAGGGGGCGGGCGCTTCCGGGGCGCTGGCAGTGGCCCTGGCGGCCGGGCTGAGACCCTCGCGGGTGCTCGCGGCGGAGTGGAACAAGGCCGCATTCTCGGCGACCGATCTCGCCGGCGCACTGAAAGGGATCGGAGCCTCGGGCGCGGCCGACAGCAAGGATCTCGTGCTGAAGGCGCCGGACATCGCGGAGAACGGTGCCGTCGTGCCGGTAGAGGCCGTCAGCCGCATCCCCGGCACGACCGAGCTCGCGATCCTCGTCGAGAAGAACCCGCTTCCGCTCGCGGCGAGCTTCACCTTCGCCGGCGGGGCGCAGCCCAGCGTGGCATTGCGGGTGAAGATGGGGCAGACCTCGAACGTCAAGGTCGTCGCGAAGGCCGGCGGCAAGTCCTATGTCGCTTCCAAGGAAGTCAAGGTCACCATCGGCGGCTGCGGCGGCTGATCCAGGAGGAGAACACACATGGCAGATCCGATGAAGATCCGCGCGCGCCTCGACGGGGACACGGCGGACGTTCGCGTGCTGATGAGTCACCCGATGGAAACCGGCCAGCGCAAGGATTCCGCGGGCAAGCTGGTGCCGGCGCATTACATCCAGACCTTCACCGCGACGGTCGGCGGCAAGGTGGTCGTGGAAGGGCAGCTCAATACCGCGGTGTCGCGCAACCCGGTGTTCGGTTTCAAGGTCAAGGGTGCGAAGGCCGGCGACAAGGTCGTCATCAGCTGGGTCGACACCAAGGGCGACAAGCGCACCGACGAGGCAGCCGTCGGCTGATCGGCGTCGCGTCCGAACCGGCGCGGGCGCGCAATCGCACGACGCGGGTTCCCGATCGGCCAAAGGGAGCCCCGATCGACGAGGGAGCTGCGTTTCGATCGCTCCCGACAATAACCGGAACGGTTCCGGAAGGAGGAAAAGGGCATGAAGCATCGCGTACGCGCCTTCGTGGCGCTCACCGGCATCGCGCTCGCCTGCGGCGCGATCGCTCAGCAGAAACCGGCGGCCGCCGGCGACGCGAAGGATCGCGTCACGGCGGATTTCGAGAAGTTCCGCGCGGTGCTCGAAGAGGACAATCCCGCCGAGCTGTTCGAGGCCAAGGGCGAGGAGCTGTGGAAAGCCAGGCGCGGGCCGAAAAACGTGTCGCTGGCCGAGACCTGCGATCTCGGTCTCGGCGTGGGGGTCGTCAAGGGTGCCTATGTCCAGACCCCGCGCTATTTCGCGGATGTGGATCGGGTCATGGACGTCGAACGGCGCATCGTGCATTGCATGGTGACCCACCAGGGCTACTCGCTCGCGGACCTGTCCAAGAAGCCGTTCAGCAGCCTCGACCGCACGCCCGACCCGGTCAATCTCGTCACGTACGTCGCCGGACAATCCCGCGGGATGAAGATCGCGGTTCCGCAGAAGCACGCCAAGGAGCGCGAAGCCTTCGGGATCGGCCGCGAGATCTTCGCGGTGCGCGCCGGGCCGTGGGACTTTGCCTGCACGACCTGTCACGGCGAGGACGGCAAGCGCATCCGCACCCAGAACCTGCCGAATCTGGCCACACGCGAGGGGTCGCTG
The DNA here is from genome assembly GCA_037440385.1 of Rhodocyclales bacterium. GTDB lineage: Bacteria > Pseudomonadota > Gammaproteobacteria > Burkholderiales > Rhodocyclaceae > CG2-30-68-42. The sequence goes on from JBBIUI010000011.1 coordinate 32,907, forward strand.
CGCGCCTACCAGGGCTGGCCGGGCTACCGCATGACCGGCGGAGTCATGCACACGCTGCAATGGCGGATGAATGACTGCTTCCGGCAGCAGCGCTTCCCGGAGCCCGCCTATGTCTCCGACTCGATCACGGCGCTGCTGACCTTCCTGGGCGCGACCGCGAACGGGCAGGTGTACAAAGGTCCCGGAATCAAACGCTGAGGAGGCGAACGACATGAACCGCACTGCAATGCTGCTCGCCGCCGCGACCGCGCTCGCCGCGACCGCACCCGCGCACGGCGAAGACTACCGCGCTCAGGCGCTCGCGATGATGAAGCGCGACTTCCATGCGAAGGGCATCGCCGGAACCGATCGGCTGAACTTCGACGCAGTCCAGGCGCTGTGCAACCAGACCAGCGACAAGCCGCCGAAGGAAATCGCCGACGTCCTGCAACGCGATCAGTTCGAGACGATCCGGTTTCCGGCCGACGGAAAGTATCTCGGCAACTGGGCGTCCGGAGAGAAGATCGCCCAGTCCGGCCGCGGAATGACCTGGGGGGACAAGGCAACGGGACCGAACGGCGGGAGCTGCTACAACTGCCACCAGATCGGACCGAAGGAGACGTCCTTCGGCACGCTCGGCCCGCCGCTGTACCAGTTCGGCAAGCTGCGTGGTTACGGCATCGAGAACCAGAAGTATGTGTGGGGCAAGATCTACAACTCCAAGGCCACGAATCTGTGCTCGAACATGCCCCGCTTCGGCCATTCCGGAACGCTGACCGAGGCACAGATCAGAGACCTGGTGGCGCTGCTGCTCGACCCGAAATCGCCCGTCAATAGCCAGTAGGGCGCCGTTGCGCTCGCGGCACGGCCTGGCGCACGCCAGGCCGTTTTCGTTCGATGGAGTCCCCGATGTCACTGACCCGCCGCGAATTCCTGCACATGCTGGCCGCCGGCACCGCAGCCGGCCTCGCTCTGGACAGCCCCGCGGCGCTCGCCGCCGGCGACGGCGAACGGCTCTACGAGGTTCCGCGCTTCGGCAACGTGCACCTGCTGCACTTCACGGATTGCCACGCGCAGCTGTTGCCGATCCACTTCCGCGAGCCGAGCGTGAATATCGGTGTGGGCGCGGCGCGCGGCGCGCCGCCTCACCTGGTCGGCGAGCACCTGCTGCGCGCCTTCGGCATTCGTCCGGCCTCGCGCGAAGCGCACGCCTTCACGAGCCTCGATTTCGAACGGGCCGCCCGCACCTATGGCAAGGTCGGCGGCTTCGCCCATCTCGCGCAGCTCGTCCGGCGCATGCGCGCCTCGCGTCCCGGAGCGCTGCTGCTCGACGGTGGCGACACCTGGCAGGGCTCGGCCACCGCGCTGTGGACGAAGGGCCAGGACATGGTCGATGCGTGCAAGTTGCTGGGCGTCGACATCATGACCGGGCACTGGGAATTCACCCACGGTGCCGCGCGCGTCCGGGAGATCGTCGAAAAAGACCTCCAGGGACACATCGAATTCCTCGCACAGAATGTCCGGACCACCGACTTCGGCGACCCGGTGTTCAAGCCCTATGCCCTTCGCGAGATGAATGGCGTGAAGCTCGCCGTGATCGGCCAGGCTTTCCCCTACACCCCGATCGCCAATCCGCGCTACCTGGTTCCGGACTGGACCTTCGGCATCCAGGACGAAGAACTCCAGAAGCAGGTCGACCGCGCGCGCGCCGAAGGCGCACGGGTCGTCGTGGTGCTCTCGCACAACGGCATGGACGTCGATCTGAAGATGGCCTCGCGCGTGCGCGGCATCGATGCCATCCTCGGCGGCCACACCCACGACGGCGTGCCGGCGCCCAGCGTGGTGGCCAACGCCGGCGGCCGCACGCTGGTCATCAATTCCGGCTCCAACGGCAAGTTCCTGTCGGTGCTCGATTTCGACGTACGCGGCGGATCCGTCGTCGACTTCCGCTACAAGCTGCTGCCGGTGTTCTCGAACCTGCTGCCGGCCGATGCGGCGATGGCGGCTCACATCGAGCGGGTGCGCGCGCCGTTCCGCGCGCGGCTGGAGGAGCGCCTCGCGGTCAGCGAGGGCCTGCTGTACCGGCGCGGCAACTTCAACGGCACCTGGGACCAGCTCATCCTCGACGCGCTCATCGAGGTGCAGGATGCCCAGATCGCGTTCTCGCCCGGTTTCCGCTGGGGCACCAGCCTCCTGCCGGGCGAGGCCGTGCTGTTCGAGCACGTGATGGACCAGACCGCCATCACCTACCCCCATGCGACCGTCACCGAAATGACGGGAGCATTCATCCGCACGGTGCTCGAGGACGTCGGCGACAACCTGTTCAATCCCGATCCCTATTACCAGCAGGGTGGCGACATGGTGCGGGTGGGCGGCATGACCTACACGTTCGAGCCGGGCGCGAGCGCCGGCTCCCGTGTGCGCGACATGAGGCTTGGCGGCAAGCCGATCGAGGCGGACAAGACCTACAAGGTCGCCGGCTGGGCGCCGGTCGCGGAAGGGGCGCGCGGGCAACCGATCTGGGACGTGGTCGCGAGCTGGCTGCGCGACAAGAAGCGCGTCGCGCCGCGCCGGCTCAATGTGCCACGGCTCGTCGGCGTGGAGGGCAACCCGGGCATTGCCTGAGCGCCCGGCCGAGCGGCCCTCGCCGGCGCGTTACAAGCTTTTACATCGGCCCGGTATCGAATCGAATAGAATCGCCACCACGTCCCGTTCCGGCCGGACGCGGCACGGGCCGCGTTCCGATTCGATCCTGTCATGAGCAAGCTGTCCCGCGGAGTGCTCGCCGCCGTCGTGCTCGTCGCGCTGGCCGTGGCGGGCATCGCCCTCTACCGATATGCCGCCGGCAACTCGGCCGAGCCCGCCTACAAGCTCGCGAAGGTCGAGGCCGGCCCGATCACGGCGGTGGTCGCCGCGACCGGGACGCTCAACCCGGTGGTGTCGGTGCAGGTCGGCTCACAGGTGTCCGGCCAGATCAAGGAAATCTACGTCGACTTCAACAGCAACGTGAAGCGGGGACAGTTGATCGCGCGCATCGACCCGGAGATCTTCCAGTACCGCGTGCACCAGGCCGAAGCGGATCTCGAGGCCACCCGCGCCGCGGTACTCACGCAGCAGGCGGCGGTGGCCGCACAGCGTGCCGAGATCGCGCGCGTCGAGGCCAACCTGCGCGACGCACAGCGCGACTACGATCGCAAGCGGGTCCTGGTCGAGAAGAAATTCATCTCCCCGGCCGACCGCGACAAGGCGCTGGCCGTGTTCGAGGCGGCCGCGGCCCAGCTCGATTCCGCCCGCGCGCAGTTGCGCGTCGCCGAGGCCCAGGCACGCAACGGCGAAGCCGTCGTCAGACAACGCGAAGCCCAGCTCGCGCAGACCCGCGTCGATCTCGCCCACACCGAGATTCGCGCGCCGGTCGACGGGGTCGTCGTCAAGCGCAGCGTCGACACCGGTCAGACCGTCGCGGCGAGCCTCCAGGCTCCGGAACTTTTCATCATCGCGCGCAACCTCAGCGACATGCAGGTCGACACCTCGATCGACGAAGCGGACGTCGGCCGCGTGCGCGTCGGCCAGAAGGCGAACTTCACGGTCGATTCCTTCCCGGGGCGCAGCTTCGAGGGCCGGGTCATGCAGGTGCGCAAGGCCGCGCAGGTGGTGTCCAACGTCGTCACCTACACCGTCGTGATCTCGGCCGCCAATCCGGACCTCGGACTGCTGCCGGGCATGACCGCAAACGTGCGCATCGTCACCGCTCACAAGGACCGCGTGCTCAAGGTGCCCAACGCCGCACTGCGTTTCCGGCCGGAGTCCAACGGCAAGGAAGGCGACGCTTCGAGCGCGGCGTCCCGGCCGGTGCGTGGCCCGAAGACCGGGGGCGCCCGGGTGTGGTTGCCAGACGGCGGCGGCAAGCTTCGCGCGGTGACCGTGCACACCGGACTCACCGACGGCAAGACGACCGAGATCGTCTCGCCCGAGCTCGCCGAGGGGACCGAGGTCGTCACCGGTTACAACGCTCCGGCCAAGGCCGACCGGCCCACCGGACCGCGGCTGCTGTGACCTTCGGCGCATCGGCGCCGCCGCCGCCGGCAATCCCGCGATGGACGGCGGGATTCCTGC
>JBBIUI010000012.1:0-36381 GCA_037440385.1 Rhodocyclales bacterium
CATCGTGCGCGGCCCCGGGCCGATCCCGCCACACGCGGCACATGCCAAAGTAATAGACAGCCAGCAGCGCGACGAACGCGTAGAACAGGACCCATTGCGGCACCTGCGCGCGCCACGCCGCGAAGCCCGCGAGTCCGCACAGCGCCGAGACGAGCGCGAGCAACAGCGCCGTGCGCTCCACCGAGACTCCCGCGCGCAGCAGCGCGTGGTGCAGGTGCTCCCGGTCGGGCGCGAACGGGTTGCGGTGGCTGCGGATGCGGCGCACCATCACCGTCAATGTGTCGAGGATGGGCAGCGCGAGGATCCACACCGCGACCATCGGCGCCATTGCGCCGGGGTTCTGCGTCAGCACGATCGCGATCCATGCGAGCACGAAGCCGAGCATCATGCTCCCGGCATCGCCCATGAAGATCGCGGCGCGCCTGCGCCATGGCAGCCGCAGGTTGAACAGCAGGAAGCCGATCAGCACTCCCTTCAGGATCAGGATCTCGTCGACCTGCATCGTCAGGCCCAGCGCGAGGGCGGCGGCGGCGAACCAGCCCAGCGCGATGACGCCGATGCTGCCGGCCAGTCCGTCTACCCCGTCCGCCATGTTGATCGCATTGATGATGCCCACCACGGCGAAGACGGTGAAGGGTACGGCCAGCGCCGCGAGCCGCGTTTCGCCGAAGCCGGCCAGATCGCCCAGCGACGTGATCACCACGCCGTCGCGGGCCACGACGACGAGCGCGGCGAGCGCCTGCGCGGCCATCTTCACGGCCGGCGGGATGCCGTAGCGGTCGTCGAGCACGCCGGTCGCGACCAGCAGCGCCAGCGCCCAGATCAGCGCGCCGCTGGAATCCAGGTAGGGCTGCGTCGAGTCGACCAGCGCGAGCGCGAGGAACATCGCGAGGCCGCCGATGACGGGAACCGGTTCGGCATGCCGCTTGTGCCCTCCGGGGCGGTCGAGCAGGCCGACGCGCGGCGCGAGCGCACGCATCGCGCCGATCAGCGCGCACGTGAGCAGGGCGGAGACGATCAGTTTGAGCATCGAAGGATATCCGCACCCGGTCGTGTTTTCCTTTTCCGGGGGCACGCGGATTCTGCACGCCTTGCGCCGGACGCGCAACTGTTCCCCGGGATTATTTCGCAGCGCCCAGCGCGTGCCGGACGCCCGCCGGTTCGAGCCGGCGGCGCAGCACGTAGCCGGGCAGTTGGCGGGCAGCCGCGCGCAGGCGCGCGCCGCGAGCCAGTTTCAGCAACTCGCTGCACGCCGGTGTCGCGAACGACGCGGTGCGCGCGGCGAGGTAATAGCGCTCGTGGTCGATCGCGACGAAACCCAGACCGAGCGGGACGGTCGCCGCACGGATGCCCAGGCCCGCGTCGGCCATCCCGCTCGCCACGGTGGCCGCGACGGCGTCGTGCGTGAACTCCGCGTGGTCGTAGCCGCGGATCGATTCCGGGGAAATCCCCGAGGCGTGCAGCAGTGCGTCGAGCAGCAGCCGCGTGCCCGAGCCGGCCTGGCGATTGACGAACACGACGCCGCGCCGGGCGAGGTCGGCGACGCTGCGCAGCCGCTTCGGATTGCCGCGCGCGACGATGAGTCCCTGCGTGCGCTGCATCAGTTCGACGACGCGATACCGGCCGGGAGGCAACAGTTGCCGCACGCGCTCTCGCGCATCGTCGCCGGCACGCGAGGCCGCGACGTGGAAGCCGGCCAGATCGCATTCCCCGCGCACGAGCGCGGCGAGCGCCTCGAGGCTGCCCCGGAACTGCAGGTCGATCGACACGCGGCCGCCGTCGGCGGCGAGATCGCGCAGCCGTGCCAGCAACGCGTCGTGGCTCGCGAACAGGCGCAGCCGCGGCGCAGCTTCGGGCATCAGCGCGCGAAGCCGCGCGGTCGCCCGCTCCGAGGCCGCGGCCAGACGTGCGTCGAGCCCGCGGGCGAGTGTGCCGTGCAGTTGCAACAGCCGGTCGGCGAGCGGGGTCAGTCTCGCGCCGCGGCCCTTCTCGAGCGTGGCGAGCGGCGCGCCGAACAGCGCCGACCAGTCGCGCAGACGGCCCCACAGATGGCGGTAGCTCAGGCCCAGCGCGCGGGCCGCCTGCGTCAGCGAGCCGGCCTCGCGGATCGCTTCGAGCGCGCGAAACAGCCGCGCGTCGCAGCGGCCGCCGGCTGCGTCCGAAATCGTCCACTGGCACGACAGCTCCACACGGATCGGCGATCTATGCATGTCGGTACATATTTGATGGATACCGGATGTCGTGTATGGTACCGCCGATGCCGGCCTGCCGCGCGCGCTCGCCGGTATGCCGGCGCGGGTTGCCGGGGTCATGTTCGACGCAAGGACGCAACGCGAGGATGCACGACGCGATCGGGGCAGTCGTGACGGGTTCCCGGTTCACCGGCCGGATGGGCCGGCGCCGTCGCCTTGCGGGCATCGCGCGTTCGCGTTGAACGCAAGTTTCACGTCAGCGGTTCGTCCCGTGGTGCCACGGCGTTGAGCGATCTCGTGCAATCGGTGCTGGAGGCCGGCCGGCTGGTCGGCTCGTGGGACGCGACGCTCGGGAGAATCGTCGTTCTGAGCCTGCGCGTGAGCCTGACCGCGGTGGCGATCTCGGCGCTGATCGGCCTGCCGATCGGCGCGGCGCTCGCGATCGGGCGCTTTCCGGGGCGGCAGGTCATCATCGTCGTGCTCGATGCCTTCATGGGGCTGCCGCCGGTCGTCGTGGGCCTCGTCGTCTATCTCGTGCTCTCGCGCGCCGGCCCGCTCGGCAGCCTGGGCATGCTGTTCACACCGGCCGCGATGATCGCCGCGCAGACCGTGCTGATCACGCCCATCGTCGCGGCGCTCACGCGGCAGGTCGTCGCGGATGCCTGGCGGGAATATGCGGAGCTGCTGCACTCGCTCGGCGCGCGCTGGTACGACGCGGTGCCCACGCTGCTGTGGGACACGCGCTTCGCGCTGGTCACGGTGCTGCTGGCCGGGTTCGGGCGCGCCGCCGCGGAGGTCGGTGCGGTGATGATCGTCGGCGGCAACATCGCCGGGGTCACGCGCGTGATGACGACGGCAATCGCGCTCGAGACCACCAAGGGCGATCTGCCGCTCGCCCTCGCGCTCGGGCTGGTCCTCATCGCGCTGGTGCTCGCGATCAACACGGCCGCCCACGGCATCCGCCAGTTCAGTGTGCGCCGGTATGGCTGACGCGGTGCCGGTCGAGGCCCCGCTGCTGCCGCTCGTGCTCGACGGCGTCGGCTTCGACGCGGGCGGACGGTGCATCCTCGCGGACATCTGCGCGCGCATCGAAGCGGGCACGCGCACGGTGATCCTCGGGCCGAACGGGGCGGGAAAAAGCGTGCTGATGCGCGTCGCGCACGGGCTGCTGCCGCCCACGCGCGGTGCCGTGCGCTGGAGTGCCGACGGATGGCGCCGGCCCGGCACGCAGGCGATGGTGTTCCAGCGGCCGGTGCTGCTGCGCCGCTCGGCGGCGGCGAACATCGACTACGCGCTCGAGCTCGCCGGGGTGCCGCGCGAGGCGCGCGAGCACCGGGTGCGCCTCGCGCTGGATCGGGTCGGTCTCGCACCGCTCGCCGGGCGGGCCGCGCGCGTGCTCTCGGGCGGCGAACAGCAGCGGCTCGCACTCGCGCGGGCCTGGGCGATGCAGCCGCAGGTGCTGTTTCTCGACGAGCCGACCGCGAGCCTGGATCCCACCGCCACACGCGACGTCGAGGCGATCATCCAGGCGATCCATGAGGCGGGCACCAAGGTCGTCATGACGACGCACGACCTGGCTCAAGCCAGACGGCTGGCCGACGAGATCCTGTTCCTTCATCAGGGCCGGCTCGAGGAGGCGGGGCCGGCCGACGAGTTTTTCCACCAGCCGCGATCGGCCACCGCTCGCGCATTCATGAAAGGAGAATTGCCATGGAACTGACTCGCAGGAGCATTCTGAGCTGGATCGCCGCGGGCATGTTCGCCGCTGCGCTGCCGGCGCAGGCACAGCAGCCGTTCATCACGGTCGCCTCGACGACCTCGACCGAACAGTCGGGCCTGTTCGGCCACATCCTGCCGGCTTTCCGTGCCGCGAGCGGCATCGAGGTGCGTGTGGTGGCACTGGGTACCGGCCAGGCACTCGATCTGGCCCGGCGCGGGGATGCCGACGTCGTATTCGTTCACGACAGCGCGTCCGAGCTGAAATTCGTCGCCGAGGGCTACGGCGTGGGTCGCCGTGAAGTGATGTACAACGATTTCGTGTTGATCGGCCCGAAGGACGATCCGGCGAAGATCGCAGGCGGAAAGGACGTGCTCGCGGCGCTGCGCGCGATCGCGGCGGCACAGGCGCCGTTCGTTTCGCGCGGCGACCGCAGCGGCACGCACGCGGCCGAACTGCGCTACTGGAAGGCCGCGGGCATCGATCTCGCCGGCGTGAAGGGTCCGTGGTATCGCGAAACCGGCTCCGGCATGGGGCCGGCACTGAACACGGCCGCGTCGATGAATGCCTACCTGATCGCCGATCGGGGCACCTGGCTGTCGTTCAGGAACCCGCGCGATCTCGCGATCCTGGTCGAGGGTGACCGGCGGTTGTTCAACCAGTACGGCGTCATGCTGGTCAATCCGGCCCGGTACCCGCACGTCAAGCAGGCCGAGGCGCAGCGCTTCATCGACTGGCTGGTTTCGCCCGCGGGGCAACAGGCGATCGCGGGCTACCGGATCGGTGACAAGCAACTCTTTTTCCCGAACGCCCGGTGAGCGGCAAGGCGCGTCGTGCGCGTGCCGCAGATGCCGGAGTGAGCCTGGCCATGGGGCGCAGCGTGCTTCTCGTCGCCCTTGCGGTGCGGTTCCCGATCCAGGCCGCAGCGGCGCTCGGCATGCCCGCGTGCTCGCGGTGCGCTGCGCGACGGTACCCAGGCTCTCGATGCCCGGCTACGCCGTGACCCCGGTCGCGGGCGCGGCGCTCTTCCTGCTGCTTGCGCGGGCGGTGCCGGCCGCCGGGCTGCCCGTTCGGCGCGGTGCCGGGACCGGGCGGACGTGACCGCCGGACGGATTCGCGCCGGCCACATCGATTCGGTTACCGTTTTGTAATCGCGGCGTCAGCGCGCTGTCGGGGCGGGGACTTCACAATCCCCGTACTCGCAAGCCGATTCCCGCGGGGCAGAAGCCGGCCGGGAACGGTCGTGGCCGAACGCCTTGGCGGACCGGCTCGCGGGATGTGGAAATTCGACGGAGGCGGGCGATGGACTGGCTGGCGCAAAACTGGACGTGGGTTCTGATCGGCATCGCCGCGCTGTGGATGTTCCGGCGCGCGGGCCTCGGTGGCTGCGGCCATGGCATGCATGGCGATCCGTCGGGTTCGAGCGGCCAGGCCGGCGGGCATCCCGGACACTCGGGTCGGACGCACGCGGTAGCGGCCGGTACCGCGATCGATCCGGTGAGCGGCGCGCCGGTGCAAATCAGCGAGGCGGTCGGCGCGATCCATCGAGGGCAGGCGTATTACTTCGCGTCGCGCGAGAATCGCGACCGCTTCGAGGCCGACCCGGCGCGGTATGCGCGCGCGGCGTCGGGTCCCGTCGGCACCGCTGGCGGCGCGGGCGAGCCGCCGCGACGCCACGGTTGCTGCTGAGCGGCGATACGGGTCAACCGGGCGATTCGGTGAATCGGAGATGTGGCATGGCTGAGTCTGGAAGACAACTCAAGGACGTGGTGTGCGCAATGACGGTGGACGAGAACGAGAACCCGCTGATCCACCAGGGTGTACGCTATGCGTTCTGTTCGCAGCAGTGCCGGGAGCGCTTCCTGGCACGACCGAATCTGTACATCGGAGCCCGGCCGGGCTCCCTGCCGGAAAAGGCGGCAGCGGCGACGATCCGGCGCCGGCGCGTGCTGTTCGGCACGCCGCTCACGCGGGCGCAGTTCGGCGAGTTGCGCGACGGCCTGCAGGCGATGATGGGGGTGCGCGACGTGCGCATCGGCACGGACGCCGTCGCGGGTGCTTCCGGAATGGCCGCGGGCGAGCCGCGCGCCGACGGGGGCATCGACGTGATCGAGGTCACGTACGATCTTCTCCAGGTGACGTTCGATCAGCTCGCACGGAAGATCTCCGAACGCGGGCTCGGGACGGACGCAGGCGGAGCGGAGAGGCTGCGGCGCGATTTCGTCCGTTACCTCGAGGAGTGCGATCTGGACGATCTCGAAATCGGGGACGCCGCTCGGGAAATCTAGCGTCCTGCCGGACGTTCCACGCCCGCCCGGCGGGCACGGTCCGGCCGCAGGGGTTCGCGCAGCGATTCATGATGGACAGGAAAGGGGAACGGAGCATGATGAGAAGAACCCTCGCAGCGCTGTCGTGCTTGCTGCCGCTCGCCGCGGTGGCGGCGACGGAAACGGGCCGCATCCACGCACTGGCGCCGGCCCCCGGCAGCGCCGGCGTGCTGGTGGCGAGCGACCGCGGCCTGTTCCTCGCGCAGCCGGACGGCCGGGTCATCGAGCGCGCCCGGCGCGAGGGCGGCTTCAGCGCGCTGGCGGCCGATCCGGCCGATGCGCGCATCCTGTACGCGAGCGGTCCCGGAGGCGGCCTGCTGCGATCCGCGGACGGCGGCCGGCGCTGGCAGCGGCTGAACGACACAGGGCCCGATGCGTTCACGAAGCTGGCGCCGGGCCCGGCCAGGTCCGGACGGATCTATGGCGTGGCCGACGCGCTGTATCGCAGCAACGACGGCGGACGCACCTGGCAACGCGCCGGGGCCGTGCCTGGCAAGCTGATCAGCTTCGCCGTGTCGGCTCGCGATCCGTTGCGGCTGTATGCGGGAACCGAGACCGGACTCGTGGTGAGCAAGGATGGCGGCGCGCACTGGGAACCCGGGACGATGTACCGGATTCCGGTGAGCATGTTGGTCTCCGGGGGCGACGGCATGCTCTACAGTTTCCACTACGGCCAGGGGCTGCTGCGCGCGCAGGAGCCGCGGCTGGCCTGGACGCTGCTCGGCAATGGCTTCGGCGCCCAGGCCATCATGAATCTGGCCCGCGACGGCCAGCGCCTGTACGCATCCACCAATGTCGGCAAGCTGTTCGTGAGCACCGACGCAGGCAGGAACTGGCAACCCCTGGGCGCAGTGCGCGGTCCGGCAACCGAGGCCGCACGCCGCGGCGAGAAACTGTTCGCCGCCAACTGCCAGGTCTGCCACGGCCCACGCGGCATCGGCGAGGCGCCCCAGGTCAACAACCAGCAGGCGAGCCTCGCGCCTGCGCTCGACGAAACCCAGCACGCGTGGCACCACACGGACGAACAGCTCACGACCACGATCCTGAAAGGGCTGCCGGAGCCCAGCCGGATGAAGGGCTGGGAAGGGCGTCTGGGCGAGCGCGAAGCCGGGGATCTCGTCGCTTACGTCAAGAGCCTGTGGGACGATCGCGCGCTGCGCTGTCAGGGACCGAAGCACATGACCCCGGGCTGCCAGCAATAGTCCGGTCACAGGAAGGACTCGCAGGATGCGCATCGCGACCCCCTCCCGGCGGCACTATCCGTGGTATGTCCGGATCATCTTCGCGCTGCAGCGGCGCCGCTATGGCAGCGAGCTCGAGCCGGCCCGCCTGTGGGGCCGGATGCCGGCGGTGTTCGTGGCGCTGACCGCGCTGTACCGCACGCTCGATCGCAAGTCTTCCCCGATCGAGCCGGCATTGCGATCGCTGGTGACGGTGCGGGTGTCCCAGATCAACTGGTGTGCGTTCTGTGTCGACCTGAACAGCGCTACCGCACTCGAGCGCCACGCGTCGCAGGCCAAGCTCGACGCGCTGGGCGAGTTCGAGGACTCGCCGCTGTTTACCGCGCGCGAGAAGGCCGCGCTGGCCTACGCCGGCGCGATGACCGTCTCCGGCACGGGCGTCGATGACGAGATCATGGCGAGACTGAAACGGCATTTCGACGACGACGCGGTGATCGAGCTGACGGCACTGATCGCTTTCCAGAACCTGTCGAGCAAGTTCAACGCTGCGCTCGGCGTGCCGGCGCAGGGATTCTGCCGGCGCCCGCCGCAGGCGGGCACTGCGTCGGCCGAGGCTTGAACGCACGGGCGGGCTCGCCTCGTGCACCGCAACGGTGAGTCGGAGGACGAACGATGAACGATCGCGAAAATTCGCAACGGCCGGTCCAATCCATGCGCGCGCCCGCGATCCGGCGAGGCTGGTGGGTGTTCGGCGGCTTCGCCGCCATTGCGCTGGTCCTGTTCGGGCTGGAGCATCGCGCCCACGTGCTCGGCTGGCTGCCATGGCTGTTTCTGCTCGCCTGCCCGCTGATGCATCTGTTCATGCACGGCGGGCACGGCGCACAGGGCGCTCACGGCCGGGACGCGCACCAGAGCGATGAAAAATGAACGGCGACGGGCCGGCCTACGGGCTGTGGTCGCTGGTCGCGATCAATTCCGCCGTGTTCGTGCTGTTCGCCTTCAGCTTCTTCCAGCCGCAAAGCCGGCGCGACTGGCGCACGCTCGGGATGTACTCGGCGTTCGTCGTCGCGCTGTTTACCGAGATGTACGGCTTTCCGCTCACGCTATACCTGCTGTCGGGGTGGCTGGCGAAACGGGTTCCCGGCGTCGATTTCCTCGCCCACGACTCCGGCCATCTGTTGGAGATCCTGTTCGGCTGGCGCTCGAATCCGCATTTCGGGCCGTTCCATCTGCTGTCGAGCCTGCTCATTTTCGGCGGCTTCTGGCTGCTGGCGGCGGCCTGGCGGGTTCTCTACGCGGCGCAATCGAGCGGGCAGCTCGCCGTCACCGGCCCGTACGCGCGAGTGCGCCATCCGCAGTACCTGGGCTTGATCGCGATCATGACCGGCTTCCTGCTTCAGTGGCCGACGCTGGTCACGCTGGCGATGTTCCCCGTCCTCGTGATCGTCTATGTACGGCTGGCCCGTCGCGAGGAGGCGGAAACGGCATCGCGGTTCGGACAGCAGTGGGCGCGCTACGCGCAGCGCACGCCGGGGTTCGTGCCGCGATGGAACACGATCGACTCACGATGGAGGAACACGCGATGAAAGTCACCGATCCGGTATGCGGCATGGAAATCGATTCGGACACCGCCGGCGCCGTCGAGCGATACGAGGGCCGTCCTTACCACTTCTGCTCGTCGCATTGCCGGGACGCCTTCCGGGCCGATCCGGCGAAATACGCCGGGTCGGCTCCGGGAGGCTCCGGCGAACACGGCTGCGGCCATCGCGGTAAGCACTCGGGAAGCGGTGGCCATGGGTGCTGCCACTGAATCGGCTGGCGCCGGCGTCCCGCCGCTTTCCCGGGGGTGCGGGTGAGCGCCGAGCCCGCGCTCGTCGAGGTGGTCGGAGCGGGACCGGCCGGGCTCGCTGCGGCGATCACGCTGGCCCGGGGCGGCAGGCGCGTCGTGGTGCATGAAGCCCGGCGCGACGTAGGGCTGCGCTTCCGGCGCGACCTGCAGGGCCTGGAGAACTGGTCGGGTACGCGAAACGTGCTCGATGTGCTGCACGATGCCGGCCTGACGACGCAGTTCGACACGGCGCCGTGCGCGCGCGGCACCGCGTTCGATGCCTGGGGCGCGCGCTACCCGCTAAGCAGCGGCGAGCCGATCTTCTATCTGGTCGAGCGCGGGCCGCAGCCCGGCAGCCTCGACCGCGCGCTGCTCGATCAGGCGCTCTCGCTCGGGGTCGAGGTGCGCTTCGGCAGCCGCAGGCAGCGGCTGGACGGCGCGGGCATCTTCGCCTCGGGACCGCGCATGGCCGACGCCATTGCCGTCGGCTACCATTTCGACACCCGCCTGGCCGACGGTTTCTGGATCATCCTAGACGACACGCTTGCACCGGCGGGTTATGCCTATCTGCTCGCGATGGGCGCTCGCGCGACCCTGAAGTGCTGTCTGTTCCGCGACTTCGCCCGGTGGCGGCAGTATGTCGAGCGGACGGTCGAGCGGTTCCGCGCTCTGGTCGGTTTCGACATGCGGGCGGCGCGTCTGCATGCGGGCATCGGCAATTTCTTCGTCCCGCCGAGCGCATGTCCCGGCCTGCATCCGATCGCCGGCGAAGCCGCCGGATTCCAGGACGCATTCGCGGGATTCGGCATGCGATACGCGATGCTCTCCGGCGTGATGGCGGCGCGCAGCCTGCTCGATGGCACGGACTATGACCGTTCGTGGCGGCAGGCGATCGAGCGCCCGATGCTGACCGCCCGGGTGAATCGCGCGATCTATCAGCGGCTCGGCAACCGGGGTTATCGCTGGCTGCTGCGCACGCAGGCCTGCACGGGCGACAGCCGCGCATTCCTGCGCTGGCTCTACCGGCCGGCCCGCGTGCGGCGAGCGCTGCTGCCCTGGGCGCAGCGGCGCTCGCCCGCCGTCGCGTTCGATGCACAGGCGGCGCTCAGCCGCGCGTCGTCGCGATGCCGGCAGCTTCCCGGCTGAGGGGGCCGCTGCGGGGAAACCGGATCTCGAAGCGCGTCGTGCCGCCTGTGGACGAAGCGCCGATCGTCGCGCGGTGGGCGTCCATGATCGACTTCACGATGGCCAGACCGAGCCCGGCGCCCTCGCTCGCCTTGTGGCGAGACGGGTCGGCCCGGTAGAAGCGGTCGAACAGCCGCGGCAGATGTTCGGGCGCGATGTCCTTGCCCGGGTTTTCGACACACAGCCTCGTTTGCCCGTCGGGCAGGGTCTCGATGCGCACGCCGACCTCGCTGCCGCGCGCGGTGTATTGGATGGCGTTCGCGAGCAGGTTGCCCAGCGCACGCCGGATCATCAGCCTGTCCCCCTCGACACTGCCCGCTCCGGCGAGCAAGAGCCGCACGCCGCGCTCCTCCGCCAGCGCTTCGTAGAACGCGAACAGCTCGCGCACCTCGCTCGCCAGATCCACCGTCTCGCTCTGCGGTACGATCAGGCCGTGGTCGGCCTTGGCCAGGAACAGCATGTCCGCGATCATGCGGGCGAGCCGCTCGTATTCCTCGAGGTTCGAGTACAGCACCTCGCGGTAGGACTCGGCCGTGCGCACGCGCGACAGGACCACTTCGGTTTCCATCCTCAGGTTGGTGATGGGCGTGCGCAGCTCGTGCGCGAGATCGGACGAGAAATCCGAAAGCCGCCGGAACGACTGTTCCAGACGCGCGAGCATGTCGTTGAAGGCCGTCGCGAGCTCTTCCAGTTCCGGGGGCACGGCGGCCACGGTGAGCCGCTCGTCGAGCCGGCTCGCGGAGATGCGTCGGGCGACTCGCGCCATGTGCCGCACCGGGGTCAGTCCGCGCCGCGCCGCGACCCAGCCCAGCAGGCCCATCAGCACGACACCCGAGAGGATCGCGAACGACAGTTTCTGCCGGAACGCGGCCATGAAATCGCGCTCGTGATCGATATTGACGGCGATGGCGACGGTCGACGGAGGCGTCGCCGCGAGACCGGTCGGGACGGCTGCGACCAGCTCGCGGAACCGGTGCCCGTCCTTCTCCCAGACCGTGGTCTGCGGTGCGCCGGAAGGGGCGGCGCGCGCCCGGCCCTCGAGCGCGCCGCCTGGAAACAGCGCATCGGACGAGGCGAACAGCAGCCGGCGGTCCGGGCCGAAAACGGCGATCGACAGGCCCGGATGCCCGACCAGCGCGTCGTCGAGCAATTGCGGGATTTCATCCAGGTCGGCGCTCGTGTGCGCCGCGGCCAGCGCATGACGGACCATTTTCAGCTTGCCGTCGAGCACGAGCCGGTCCTGTTCCTCCAGGTGCGCGTCCATCGATGCACCGACCAGATAGCCGGCCGCGAGCAGCACGGCCGCCGATACCGTCGAGAAGAACAGGGTCAGGCGGAAGGTGATCGAGGGCGGCCGCATCGGGCGATTATGCCGCGCCCGGGTCTTCGAGCACGTAGCCCATGCCGCGCACGGTGCGGATCAGCCTCGGTTCGAAGTCATCGTCGATCTTGGCGCGCAACCGGCGCACGGCGACCTCGATGACGTTGGTATCGCTGTCGAAATTCATGTCCCACACCTGCGAGGCGATCAGCGAACGCGGCAGGACCTCGCCGTGTCGGCGCAGCAGCAGCTCCAGCAGCGCAAACTCCTTGGCCGTGAGATCGATGCGCCGTCCGGCACGCGTCACCCGGCGGCGCAGCAGGTCGAGCTCCAGGTCGGCGGACTTGAGCACCGTCGGTTCCGTGGCGCGGCCGCGGCGCAACAGCGTGCGTACCCGTGCGAGCAGCTCGGAGAACGCGAAGGGTTTGACGAGATAATCGTCGGCGCCCGACTCCAGTCCGCGCACCCGTTCGTCGACGCGGTCGCGCGCCGTCAGGAACAGCACGGGCAGTTGCTTGCCCGCGCGACGAAGCGACCGCAGGACCTGCCAGCCATCCAGGCCGGGCAGCATCACGTCGAGCACGACGAGGTCGTATTCCTCGGACAGCGCGAGGTGCAGGCCGTCGACGCCGTCGCGGGCCAGGTCCGCGACGAAACCCGCCTCGGTCAGGCCCTGCTTCAGGTAATCGCCGGCCTTGTGCTCGTCTTCGACGATCAGGATCTTCATCGTCTTCTCCCGCACGTCACTGCGCGACTCGCCAGCGCGCAGTTTCGACTGACGAATTCTGCCTGCATCCTGGCGCCGGATCCGGGCATTACGAACATGTAACCGCGCGGTCAGCCTCGTGTCGGGTTGCAGCCGGCATCATGCGATCGCGACCGAGGCAGGGCAATGAGCCGGAGCGCAACGGCGGATGTCCCGATCGGCCACCGTTCGACCCAACCTACGAGGAAAAGATGATGACAACCCGCCAGCCTACACGCAGGAACGTTCTACGGGGCATTCTCGCGCTGGGCGCCGCCGCGGCTGCCCCGCACCGGCTCTTCGCCGCCGCCGAACACGCTGCCGGTGCGTCCGCCGCCGACACCGGGATGCTCGAAAGGCAAGCGGCGGCGTTCGCCAACCCGCTGCGGCTGCCCGGGTCGAGTGGCCTGTACGGCGTGATGCGCGCGGCCCAGTGTCGCGAGCTGCGCGTGGTGCGCACCGAGATCGAGGTACTGCCGGGAAAACGCACGCCCTACCTCGCCTACGCGGCCGAGTCGGGCGGCAGGCGGTTTCTGAATCCGGCGCTGCTCGCACGCCGCGGTGAGTCGATGCGCGTGCGCATGGTCAACCGGCTCGACGAACCGACCATCATCCACTGGCACGGTCTGACCAACGACACGCGCAACGACGGCAACGGCCTGTTCGTCGCGGCACCGGGCACGAGCCACGAGTACGCGTTCGAGCTGCGCGACCGGGCTTCGATGTACTGGTACCACCCGCATCCGCACGGGCTCATCCCCGGGCAGGCCTACCACGGTCTGGCCGGTTTGCTGTTCGTCGAAGACGAGGAAGAAGCGGCGCTGCGGCGCAGCCTCGATCTGGCACTCGGCGAGACCGAAATCCCGCTGGTGCTGCAAGACCGCGACTTCGATGCGCACGGCCGCCTGCAATACCGGGTCGGGCGCGACGAAATGTTCGCGGGATTCATCGGCGAGCGGCTGCTCGTGAACATGACGGATCAGCCCTTCCTCGTTGCGCCGCGCCGGATCCTCCGGCTGCGCATCCTGAACGGCTCGAACGCGCGGACCTATCTGCTCGGTTTCCTTCAAGGCGGGCGCGAGCTCGGCTACACGGTGGCCGGCACCGACGGCGGGCTGCTCGCCGCGCCGCAGCGCGTCACGCGCACCTTCCTCTCGCCCGGACAGCGGCTCGATCTGCTCGTCGATCTGCGCGAGGCCGCGCAGGACCGGCCGGTCACGCTCGCGACACTCGCGTTCGATCCGATGCATGCCGAGGGTGCCGGCGGACATTCGATGGCCGTCATGGACCACGGCAAGATGCAGGCGCCGGGCATGCCCGGCATGAAGATGGAAGGCATGGACCACCGCGACATGGCCACGCAGGGCATGCCCGGCATGGCGATGGAGGGCGGCGCGCGCGCGCTGCTGCGCATCGACGTGAAGCCCGCGGCCTCCTATGCGAGGCAGATCCCCGCGACGCTCTCCGACCTGCCGGCCGCGAAGCCGTCCGCGGGCACGCCCCGGCGCATCGAGCTGGCCCACGACGGCAAGGGCAACTGGACGATCAACGGCTGGACGTACGATGCCGCGAAGGTGCCGCTCACCGTGAAGCGTGGCACATCCGAGACGTGGCTCATCGAGAACGCCGGCGCGAGCATGCCGCATCCGATGCACATCCACGGCTTTCAGTTCCGGGTGCTCGAACGGCGCGCCAGCCCGCCGCAGGTGCGTGCGCTGGCCGGCGCGCAGGGGCTGCTGCCGCAGGATCTCGGATTGACGGACACGGTTCACCTGTGGCCCGGCGAGTCGGTGCGCGTCGCGCTCGATTTCTCGCACCCGTTCGCAGGCGACCAGGACTACGTGTTCCACTGCCACAACCTCGAGCACGCGGAACTGGGAATGATGATCCGCTACCGCGTGAAGGCCTGAGCGCGACGCCCTCGATGCGCCGAGTGCGAACACACGGACAGGCGAGCCGGTGCCCGGCCTTGCGTCGGGTTCGAGGGGGCACCGTTCGACCTGGAGCCGGACACAGCGAGAGGAGGCGCCCGTGCCGCGGTCGATCGCCGTTGCAGGCGGCCGCCGCGTGAGGCGGCTGGCAGGCGGTGGCCTGATCTGGGCCGGTGTGTGGCTGCCGCTCGCGGCGCTCGCCGCGGGTGGCGCTGCGACGAACGGCGCGCGGGATCCTTACCCGGGGACGTTGGAACCCGTGGCGCAAGCTGCCCCGGCGGGCATGGCGAACGGCGAGGTCCGCAAGGTGGATCCCGCCACCGGCAGGGTGACGCTGAAGCATGGTCCGATCGAAGCCCTCGGCATGCCGGGCATGACCATGGTGTTCCGGGTCAGGGATCCGGGCTGGCTCGCCCGGCTGCGGGTCGGCGATCGCGTCCGGTTCGCGGCGCAGCGCGTCGATGGCGCGCTGACGCTGACCTCGTACGAGCGGGTACAGCCGTGAGCCGTCGCGTCCGGGCAGCCGCAGCGGCGGCAGGCGTGGTAGGGTTCGAGTGCGAACGAAACCGGGGGCACGGAGAGCGTGAGACGCGTGAGCTGGGCGCTGTTGCCGGCGGTGCTGGTGGTTGCGGGTTGCGGCGAGGGGCAGCGTCCGGTTGCGCGGGCCGATCCGCGAAATGCCGCGCAGGTCGCGCAGGGACAGGTGCTCTACGAACGCCATTGTGCGTCGTGCCACGGCGCGAAGCTCGAGGGTCAGCCCGACTGGCGCAAGCGCAAGCCCGATGGGCGTCTTCCGGCGCCGCCACACGACGACTCGGGTCACACCTGGCACCATGCCGAAGAGCAGCTGCTGCGGATCATGAAGAACGGGCTGAAGCCGCCGGACGCACCGGAAGGCTATGCGAGCGACATGCCGGCGTTTGGGGGCACGCTCTCCGACGCCGAGCTCGTCGCGGTGCTCAGTTTCATCGAGAGCCGCTGGTCGGCGCGAGTGATCGAAGCGCGCCGGGAGCGCTTCCGCGGCGGCGGCTGACGGGCGCGCACGGCCCGATCGCCCCGCCCGGCTTGGAAGAACGCGCCGGGACATTTCCGGTCGAACCGGGCGGATGCGGGCCGCCCCTTCCGGGGTACGCGTCCGTGACGGGTTCGTTTCCGATCGATCTTTGACAGGAGTCGACGATGAAAAAATTCCCCTTGGCTGCCATGCTGCTCGGTTTCACGCTCGCCGCGCCGGTCGCGGCCGTATTCGCGGCGGATCCGGCTGACGCGCATCACCCCGATCAGGCGCCTGGCGCAGCCGCCCCGGCCGCGCCGCCAGCCGAGCAGACGGTGCAGCGGATGAAGGACAACCTCAAGCGCATGCAGACGCAGCTCGGCGCGATCGAACAGGCGAAGGATCCGGCGGAGCGCTCGCGGCTGCTCGGCGAGCACATGCAGGCCATGCGCGAAAACCTGTACATGGCGCGCGGCATGATGCAGGGAAACACGATGGCCCCGGGCATGATGGGTGGTGGCATGATGGGCCAGGGCATGATGGGCGGGATGCCGGGTTCCGGAATGATGGGCGGCGGCATGATGGACCATCACATGAAGGGCGGTGGCCACATGGGTGCGGCCGGTTCCGGTGCGGTCGAGGGCCGGATCGACCAGCTCGAGAAGCGCATGGACATGATGCAGATGATGATGGAGCAGATGGCGCGCTCGCGCATGCCCGGCCGGCCGGGCAGGTGACGACCGCGCCAGCCTTGCCGCAACGTCGGTGCGCGCGAGCGCGCGTGGGGACGGCTTGATCGGCATCAATACCGGCGACGGGGAACGCGAATACGCTGCGCAGGGTCGAATCCGCATGATCCCCGGCCGGCATGCCGCAGCGCCGGCGCCGCCTGGTGAGGGTCGAAGCACGGCGGGCAGCGGGTCGACCCGGAACGGGACCACATTGGCATGACGCGAAATGTCCTTCGCAAGCTGGTGGCGTTGATCGCCGTCTTCGTGGCGCTGGTGCCGTTCGCCTCCGCGGCGAGCGCGTGCGACATGCCGCAGATGACGATGTCCTCCGGCACCGGCGTGCTCGCCGGTTGCGCGATGAGTGCGGGCGACGGCAGCGACGTGTGCATGGTGCGCTGCCCGTCGGCCGCCCCCGCGTTCGTGGCGGCTTCGGACTACTCCGCGGAACAGTTCGCCGCAGCGCCCGCGGGCGCACTGGGCGTCCCTGCGGCGGTTGCCGTGACGGCGTACCTCGCCCCGCCTGCAGGCGTCCTCCCGACGCTTTCTCTGAACCTCCTCTACCGGAACTTCCGGAACTAGCCTCGCCCGTGCTTTCGACGGGCTGCGCCGTCGGCGCGGCCGGCCATCGTCTCGCGGACCGCGCGCGATGCGCCGGCCGGCGGGTGCCACGGCCGCCGGCCCGATGCACTGCCTGCAATGCATCTCGCGTACGAAATGCCTGACCGGACCACATGACATGAACCGCTTCCTTCGGCACGCCGTCCTCGCATCGCTGTCGATGGCCGCTGCGCCCGGCGCGATCGCCGGCACGACGGTCTATATCCCGCTGGGATCGGCGAATTCCGTCATCGCCGTCGACGCGGCGACCAGCCGGATCACGGCCCGCTACACGGGAGTGGCCAATCCGCACGGGCTGGTCATCACTGCGGATGGCCAATATCTGGTGGCGGGCAGCATCCTGGAGACGGCGCAGCCCGCGGGTGCGCCGCCCGATGCCCCCAGCGGCAAGCTCTACCTGATCCATCCGGCGCATGGCCACGTGATGGCGACGATCGCGGTGCCCGGGTGGTCGCATCACCAGGCGATCACGCCGGACGGGCGCTTCGTGATCTCCACCCATCCGACGCGCGACTCGATCAGCGTCGTCGACATGCGCACGCGTCGGCTCGTTCGGACGATCCGGACCGGAACGACACCGAACTTTGCGTTGATCACCCGCGACGGCACGCGCGCTTACGTCAGCAACAGCGGCAACGGGACGATCAGCGAAATCGACCTCGGTTCGTGGGCGGTGATGCGCACCCTGGACGTCGGTGAATCGCCCGAGCATCTGGTGTTCGCGCGCGACGAGCGCACGCTGTACGTCGCGGCCGCCGCAGCCGGCGCGGTGCGCGCCGTGTCCGTGGACACGGGCAAGATCGTGGGCACGTTCGATCTGGGCGGCGCGCTGCACGGCCTGGATCTCGGCGACGACGGAAAGACGCTGTTCGCCAGCCTCGTCGGGAGCGATACGCTGATCGCGCTCGATACCGAAACCGCGAATCGGCGCGTGCTGGCGCTCGCGCCCGCGCCCTATCACCTGGGGGTCATCCCGGGCTCCGGGAAGCTCTATGTGTCGAGCAGCGGCGAACCGAAGATCTGGGTCGTCGACCAGGGCACGCTGAGCGTCACCGGCACGATCGCGCTGCCCGGCGGAGAGGGTCATCAGCTCGCGGTCGGCCGAAAATGACCACTGCATCCACCGATCGACAGGAGAAAGCGATGACGGATCGACGCAACGAGGCACATCGGGCCGGGGCCCCGGTCAGGCGCATCCTGCGTGTGGCGCAGCCGGCCGATGCGGGCCGGGCGGCCGAGGCATTGCGGCAGGTACCCGGTGTCATCGAGGTCGGGATGGCGCCCGCAGCGGGTGGGTTGCGTGTCACCTACGATGCGGCGGTGCTCGATTTCGAAGCATTGATGCGCGCCCTCGAACAGGCCGGCGTGCCGTTGCGACGTCGGCGCTTCGACCGGATCAAGGCCGCCTGGTACGGCTATCTCGACCACAACGCCCGAAGCAATGCAGCGAGCACCGGCGGCGCCTGCTGCGGCGACCCGAAGGACATCTATGCCTCCCGCCGCTAACCTTCCGCGCAGTGCGTGCGGACCTCGCACGGCAATGCCGACATGAACGAAACCGACGTCGTTGTCGATCCGGTGTGCGGCATGACGGTGTCACGCGGCGCCGCGGCGGCCACCGCGCAGCACCGCGGGCACACCTATCACTTCTGCTCCACGCACTGCCGGGCAAGATTCGAGCAGGATCCCCGCGCGTATGTCGGCGACGGGCCTGCGCAAGCGGCGCCGCCGCACTCCGAGCTCGACGGCCCGGCTCCGGTACCCGCCCGCGAGGCCGCCGGCCCGTACACCTGCCCGATGCATCCCGAAGTGCGCCAGCTCGGGCCCGGAGCCTGTCCGAAATGCGGCATGGCGCTGGAACCGGAGACCCCGGTTGCGCCGGGCGCGGTCGAATACACCTGCCCGATGCATCCGGAAGTCGTCAGCGACCGGCCCGGTGCCTGCCCGAAGTGCGGCATGGCGCTGGAGCCGCGCGGCGCGCCCGCGCAAGACGATGCCGAGTTGCGCGACATGACGCGGCGCTTCTGGCTGAGCGCGGTGCTGGCCCTGCCGGTTTTCCTGATCGCCACGGGGGAAGAGCTCGTTCCGCAGGCCATCCCGGAATCCGTTTCGATGTGGACGCTGCAATGGATAGCGTTCGCGCTGGCGACGCCTGCGGTGCTGTGGGGCGGCTGGCCGATCTTCCAGCGCGGCTGGGCTTCCGTGGTCCACCGCAGCCTCAACATGTTCACGCTGATCGCGTTGGGCGTGGGGGTGGCTTGGGTCTATAGCGTCATCGCGATGCTGGCGCCGGGCATCTTCCCGCCGGCGATGCGCAGCATGGGTGGCACGGTGCCGGTGTATTTCGAGGCCGCCGCCGTCATCATGGCGCTGGTGCTGCTCGGTCAGGTGATGGAACTCAGGGCGCGCAGCCAGACCAGCGCCGCGATCAAACTGCTGCTCGGTCTCGCGCCCAAGACGGCGCGCATCGTGCGCAGCGACGGCAACGAGGAGGACATCCCGCTGGAACGGGTGCAGCCGGGCGACACGCTGCGCGTGCGCCCCGGCGAGAAGGTGCCGGTGGACGGCGTGGTGCTGGAAGGTACGAGCGCGCTCGACGAGTCCATGGTCACCGGCGAATCCATCCCGGTCGAAAAGACTGCGGGCGCGAAGCTGATCGGCGCGACGGTAAACGGCACCGGCAGCCTGTTGATGCGCGCCGAGCGCGTCGGTTCCGAGACCCTGCTCGCGCAGATCGTGCACATGGTGAGCGAGGCGCAGCGCTCGCGCGCGCCGATCCAGCGGCTGGCCGATGTCGTTTCCGGCTACTTCGTTCCGGCAGTGGTGCTGATCGCACTCGCCACCCTGGCGGTATGGGGTCTTTGGGGACCGGAGCCGCGCCTCGCGCACGCCATCGTCAACGCGGTGGCGGTGCTCATCATCGCCTGCCCGTGTGCATTGGGACTGGCCACGCCGATGTCGATCATGGTCGGCACCGGGCGCGGCGCGACCGCAGGGGTGCTGATCAAAAACGCCGAGGCGCTCGAAACCATGGAGAAGGTCGACACGCTGGTAACGGACAAGACCGGCACGCTGACCGAGGGCAAGCCGAAACTGGTTTCGGTCTTCGCCATTGCGGGCCACGACGAGAACGAAGTGCTGCGCCTGGGCGCGAGCCTGGAGCGCGCGAGCGAACATCCGCTCGCCGCGGCCATCGTGGGCGGCGCGCAGGACAGAGGCCTGGCGCTCGCGGCGGTGGGCGATTTCCGTTCATTCACCGGCAAGGGCGTGGCGGGAACGGTCGAAGGCCATGCGGTCGCGCTGGGCAATCTCAAACTGTTCGAGGAACTGGGCATCGCGCCGGGCGAACTGGCGGCGCGCGCCGATGCGCTGCGCACGGACGGCCAGACGGTGATGCTGGTCGCGATAGACGGCAAAGCCGCGGGCTTGCTCGGCGTGGCCGATCCGGTCAAGGCCTCCACGCCGGATGCGATCCGCGCGCTGCACGAGGAGGGGGTGCAGGTCATCATGCTCACCGGCGACAACCGCATCACCGCCGAGGCGGTCGCGAAGAAGCTGGGCATCGACCGCGTCGAGGCGGAGGTGCTGCCCGAGCAGAAGTCCTCGATCGTCAAGCAGCTCCAGGCACAGGGCCGCTTCGTCGCGATGGCGGGCGACGGCGTCAACGATGCGCCGGCGCTCGCACAGGCTCAGGTCGGCATCGCGATGGGCACCGGCACCGACGTGGCGATGGAGAGCGCGGGCGTCACCCTGGTCAAGGGCGACCTGCGAGGCATCGTGCGCGCCGTGCGCCTGTCGCGCGCGACCATGAAGAACATCCGCCAGAACCTGTTCTTCGCCTTCCTCTACAACGTGCTCGGCATCCCGATTGCCGCGGGCGTGCTCTATCCGGTGTTCGGGCTGTTGCTCTCGCCGATCATCGCCGCGGCCGCGATGAGTTTCAGCTCGGTGTCCGTGGTGACGAACGCGCTGCGGCTCAACCGCGCCGCGCTGTAGCCATGAACCGGATGGATGCCGACGGGACCGTTTCCGATGGAACTGACCGTTCCGGTGCGTTTGCCGCGCGGGTGCCGGCGCGTCCGGGCGCTCGCCCGGCTTCGTCGCTGCGCGTCGCGGTCCGCAGCCCGCAGCGGCCCGGGGCTGCCGCCCGCCCGGACGCGGCCTCGGCGGTGTGCAATGGCGGGCTTTTCCGGTTCGAGGAGAACGGACGATGTGGACGATGATGCAGGACGCCGGCATGGGCTGGGGGATGGGGTTCGGCATGCTGTGGGGTGTGCTGTTCCTGGTGCTGGTGATCGCCGGCGTGGTGGCGCTGGTCGGCTGGCTCGGGGGCCGTGGATCCGAACGGACGGAGTCGGCACTCGACATCCCGAAGAAGCGTTATGCCCGTGGCGAAATTTCGCGCGAGGATTTCGATCGCATGAAGCGCGAACTGGGCTGAGCCGCCTCGTTCGCATGAGCGCATCCGGAACGAACCGCGCACGGGAGCAACGATCATGATCGGGTCGCAGACGAGCTCGACGGCTGTCGAGGGGATCGATCTGGGTCGCCGCAAGGCGCTCGTCGAGGTCACTGCCGCGGCAGGCGGCCTGGCGCTTGCCGCGGCAGCCGTGCCCTTCGTCGCCAATCTCGCGCCGAGCGAGCGCGCGAAGGCGGCGGGGGCTCCGGTGCGCGTGGATTTTTCGAAGCTCGCCGCGGGCGAGATGATGACGGCAGAATGGCGCGGACAGCCGGTCTGGCTGTTGCGGCGCACCGGCGACATGGTGCGCCGGCTCGCCGAGCGTCGCGACCGGCTGCTCGATCCGGACTCGTCGCGCAACCAGCAGCCCGAATATTGCCGGAACGCCACGCGTTCGATCCGGCCGGATGTCTTCGTGGCGGTGGGAATCTGCACCCACCTCGGCTGTGTGCCGACGTTTCGCAAGGACGTCGCGCCGGCGGATCTGGGTCCCGACTGGCCGGGAGGCTACTACTGCCCGTGTCACGGCTCGAGGTTCGATTTCGCCGGACGCGTCTACCGCAACGTTCCGGCGCCGCTCAACCTGGTCGTTCCTCCCCACCACTATGTCGGGACGACCGAGGTGCTGATCGGCGAAGACGAGGCGAGCGGCTGAGGACGGACGGTTGCTTCAAGCGAGAATCGATCGACATCACGGAAAGGAGATGCGCATGAACTCTGGAAGGGTGGGAAAGCTCGCCGCGATCACGGCACTGGGCTGGACGCTGGCTGCGGGATGGGCCATGCCGCAGGCGGTGGCGGCGCAGCCGCTGCTGCCGGACATCCACGGCCTCGCATTCAGCGCCGACGGCCGGCAGGTGCTGGTGGGTACCCACCAAGGCCTGGTCGGCTACGACGGTGCGCGCTGGCGCAAGAGCCAGGGCGTCGAGCACGACCTGATGGGATTCGCGGCGACCTCGCGGTTCCTCTATACGAGCGGCCATCCGGCGCCCGGGTCCGGGCTCGTCAATCCGCTCGGGCTGATGAAGAGCCGCGACGGCGGGGCGAGCTGGGAGAAGCTGGGGCTTGCCGGCGAAGCCGACTTCCATGTGGCCGCGGCGAGCTGGGGCACTCCGGCGCTGTGGGTGCTCAACGGGCGGCCCAACTCGCGCATGCCGGCGCCCGGACTGTATTCGACGGTCAATGACGGCTTCATGTGGCGCCGCGCCGCCGCGAAGGGCCTGGAGGGCGCCGCGGGCAGCCTGGGTGCGCATCCGAGCGATACGAAGACGATCGCCGTTGGCACGCAAAGCGGCCTGTTCCTGTCGGGCGATGCGGGCGAGAACTTCCGGCGGCTCGCCTCCGGGCGCGTGCTCGCGGTATCGTTCGCAGCCGACGGAAAATCGCTGTGGTTCAGTGCCGCGTCCGCGCCGATGCTCGCGCGCATCGATCTGGCGAGCGGTGCGCGCAGCGAGATCGCAACCCCGCCGCTCGGCCAGGATGCGATCGCCTACATCGCGCACGACCCGCGCGACGGCAAGCGTCATGCGCTGGCCAGCTTCGAGCGCAACGTCTTTCTCACTACCGACGGCGGAAAGAGCTGGCAGCAGATCGCCGAGCGGGGGGAACCGAAATGAGCGCGAATCCGGTCACGATGCTGCCCGAACCCGCGCCGGCGGGTGCGGCAGGCGGCGGCGCGCCGCGGCCCGGCGTGCGCTGGGGGCGGTACGCACCCTTTGCATTGTTTGCGGTGCTGGCGGTCGTGCTCGGCATCGGGCTGACGCTCGATCCGAGGCGGGTACCCTCACCGCTGATCGGCAAGCCGGTGCCTGAATTCAGGCTGCCGCCGGTGCAGGGCCGAACGCTGGGTCTGGCGAGCGCCGACCTGCGCGGCGAAGTGTCGCTGGTCAATGTGTTCGCTTCGTGGTGCACGGCGTGCCGGGAAGAACATCCGCTGTGGATGCAGTTGCGGTCGAGCAATGCCGTGCCGATACACGGGCTCAATTACAAGGACAAGCCGGCGGACGCTTCACGCTGGCTCGATTCACTGGGCGACCCGTATACCCGAACCGGTGCGGACATCGACGGCCGGGTCGGGATCGACTGGGGCGTGTATGGCGTGCCGGAGACCTTCGTCATCGACCGGCAGGGGCGCATCGCCTACAAGCACATCGGAGCGATCACCCCCGAAGTCCTGGAAAAGAAGCTGCTGCCGCTCGTGGCGCAACTGCGCAGCCGATGAACCGGGGCAGGGTGCTCGTGCTCGCGGGTGTTGCCGCCGTGCTCTTCGGCGGGGCCGGCTGGCTCGCTGCCGGCCGGCTCGAACCGGATCGCGCCGCCGCCGTGCTTCCGGAGGTCATGCCCGTGGCTGCGCGTCGCGTGGTGGCCGACGTCCCGTTCGAGGACGGCGACGGGCGCGCGTTGAAACTGAGCGGGTTTCGCGGCAAGGTGGTGCTGCTGAACGTGTGGGCGACCTGGTGCCCGCCGTGCCGGGCGGAGATGCCCATGCTCGATCGCCTGCAGGCGAAGCTCGGCGGGCCGGATTTCGAGGTGGTTGCGCTGTCCATCGATTCCGCGGGCGTGGGCGCCGTGCGCGCGTTCTATCAGCGAAACGGGATCCGGCACCTGCGCGTGTATGTCGATCCGCGCGAGTCGGCGGGATCCGCGCTGGGCTCGGCCGTGGTGCCGACCACGCTGCTGATCGATCGGCAGGGCCGCGAAGCCTTCCGCAAGCTGGGTCCCGCCGAGTGGGACGGAGCAGGTTCGATGGCACGCATTCGTGCGGTGATCGGCGAGCCGATGAGCGCGCCGGCGCGCGCGCTCATCGGAGGGGCGCGCCATGGTTGAAGCCTCGGTGGCGGGACTGGCCGGCGCATTCGCGGCGGGGACCGTGTCGTTCCTGTCTCCCTGCGTGCTGCCGCTGGTGCCGGCGTATGTGTCCTACATCGCCGGCAACTCGGTCCCGGCCTCGCCGGACGAGGGCAGGGCACGCACGCGGCTGGCGGCACTGGGCCTGAGCGTTTTCTTCGTGCTCGGGTTCTCGAGCGTGTTCCTCGCCTTCGGAGCGAGCGCCAGCGCGCTGGGCAGCCTGCTCGCGCGCTATCGTTACGAGACGAACCTGATCGGCGGGATCATCGTGATGCTGTTCGGCCTGTTCATGCTGGGGCTCGCGCGGCACGTGCGCTGGTTCCATGCCGACTGGCGCTTCCATCCTTCGCTCGAGGGCGGGCATCCGGGTGCGGCCTACGTACTGGGGCTCGCCTTCGGTTTCGGCTGGACGCCGTGCATCGGCCCGGTGCTGGGCACCATCCTGACGCTGAGCGCGGTGTCCGCGTCGGCCTCGGCGGGCGTGCCGCTGCTCGGCGCCTATGCCGCCGGACTGGCGCTGCCCAAAAAAGGAATTAAGTTGTTTACCGGACGGCTCGCCCGCAACCTGAAGCGTCTGCGCCATCTGGGCAGGCCGCTGCAGGTCGCCGCGGGCCTGATCATGGTGCTGATGGGGCTGGCGATGGTGACCGGAGAGCTCTCGGCCTTCTCCTACTGGCTGCTGGAGACGTTTCCGATCCTCGGCCGCATCGGCTGACCGGCGTGCGAACGGGTTTGATGCCGGTCAACCGGTCCGGCGCGCGGGCGGGTCAGGTTTCTTTCCCGAAAGGAGTGACGACGATGAAGCGATGGATGGTGGCGGCCGCGATGGCCGCATCGATGGCAAGCGGTGCGGCGCTGGCTCAGGCCACCGCGGTGACCGTCTACAAGAGCCCGACCTGCGGCTGTTGCGGGAAATGGGTCGAGCACATGAAGGCGAACGGCTTCCAGGTCAAGACGATCGAGCAGGCGGACATCGCGCCGGTCAAGGCGAAACTGGGCGTGCCCGGCAAGCTCGGATCGTGTCACACCGCGGTCATCGACGGCTACGTCATCGAGGGCCACGTGCCGGCGGCGGACATCCGGCGGCTGCTCCGGGAGCGGCCGAAGCTCGCAGGGCTGTCGGCGCCCGGCATGCCGCAGAGCGCACCGGGAATGGACGTCAATTCGCGCGATCGCTACGACGTGGTGGCCTTCGACGCAAAGGGACAGACCACCGTCTTCGCGCGACACTGAGCGCCGAGCCGCGCGCCGCGTCCCGCACGCATCCTTTGGCGGGCCGCGATGCGTCGGCCGGGCGGCCCCGGGGCAGGCTGCTAGAATCCGGGCATGGTCCCGAACCTCGCCAACCTGCTCGTGCGCAGCGCGCGCAGCTTTCCGCGGCTGCCCGCGATCGCGCTGGGCGCGCGGGTGCTGCACGATTATGCCGGGCTCGCGTCGCGCGTCGCGCGGCTCGCCGGCGCGCTGACCGGGCGGATCGGCCTGCATGCCGGCGAGCGCGTGGCATTGGTGATGAAGAACGGCCCGGCCTACGCCGAGGTGCTGTTCGCCTGCTGGCACGCGGGGCTGGCCGCGGTGCCGATCAACGCGAAGCTGCATCCGAAGGAGCTCGAGTTCATCTTCGAGGATACCGGTGTGCGCGCGTGCTTCGCGAGCTCCCCTCTGATCGAGGGGGTCGCCGAGGCGGGTGCCGGGCTCGACTTCCTGATCGATCCGGATTCGCCGCAGTACGCGGCGCTGCTCGGCGCCGAGCCGGTGCCGGCGACCGAATGCTCGGAGCGCGACGTCGCCTGGTTGTTCTACACGAGCGGGACCACGGGACGGCCCAAAGGGGTCATGCTGACCCATCGCAACCTGCTCGCGATGACGCTGAATTACTTCTGCGACGTGGACACGATCGCGCCGGGCGATGCGATCGTGCATGCGGCGCCGATGTCCCACGGCTCGGGGTTGTATCTGCTGCCGCACGTGGCCGCGGCGGCATGCAGCGTGATTCCGGACTCGGGCGGTTTCGATGCCGCCGAGGCGCTGGAACTGATGTCGGCCTGGCGCGGCGTCACGATGTTCGCGGCGCCGACGATGGTCAAGCGGCTCGTGTCCGCGGCCGGGCGCCAGCGCCCGCCGCAGGGACTGAAGACCATCGTCTATGGCGGCGGGCCGATGTATGTGGAGGATCTGCGCTGCGCGATGGGGGTGTTCGGCTATCGGCTGGCCCAGATCTACGGGCAGGGCGAGAGCCCGATGACGATCACCGCGATGTCGAAAGCGCTGCATGCGGCGAGCGGCCATCCGCGCTATGAGGCGCGGCTCGCCTCGGTCGGACGGCCGCACACCGGGGTGGAGGTGCGCGTGGCGCTCGACGATGACCGGCCGCTCGCACCCGGGCAGGTCGGCGAGGTGCTGGTGCGCGGCGACAGCGTCATGGCGGGCTATCTGAACGACCCGGAGGCGAGCGCGCAGACGCTGCGCAACGGCTGGCTGCACACCGGCGATCTCGGCTCGCTGGACGAGGAGGGGTTTCTCACGCTGAAGGACCGCAGCAAGGACGTCGTGATCTCGGGCGGCTCGAACATCTATCCGCGCGAGGTCGAGGAGGTTCTGATCGCGCATCCCGCGGTGCTCGAGGCCGCGGTGGTCGGCGCCCCGGACCCGCAGTGGGGAGAGTGCGTCGTCGCCTTCGTCGT
The DNA here is from genome assembly GCA_037440385.1 of Rhodocyclales bacterium. GTDB lineage: Bacteria > Pseudomonadota > Gammaproteobacteria > Burkholderiales > Rhodocyclaceae > CG2-30-68-42. Next base: position 26,758 of record JBBIUI010000012.1, read on the forward strand.
GCGCCGTGCCGGGGCGGACGTCTCCGAGCGCGAGCTCGATGCGCTGTGCCTCGATCGCATCGCCCGTTTCAAGCGGCCGAAGCGCTACCGCTTCGTCGCCGAGTTGCCGAAGAACGAGACCGGCAAGGTGCTCAAGACGGAACTGCGCAGGCGCCTGTGAGGCGCGGAACCGGTGCGTGAGCCGCGCTGTCCGAGTCGAACGCACGAGCATCGAGGGCGAACAGATGGCAGAGCGCTGGGTCGAGGGGACGGTCACCGAACGCATCGAATGGACGCCCGATCATTTCTCGCTGCGGATCGATGCCCCGGTGGAGGAGTTCCAGGCCGGCCAGTTCACGAAACTCGGGCTGGCGATCGACGGCGAGATCGTCGGGCGCCCCTATTCGATCGTCAGCCCGCCGGAGGATCGCCCGCTCGAGTTCTACTTCACGATCGTCGCGCGCGGCCCGCTGAGCACGCGGCTCGCGCGGCTCGACGCGGGCGACCGCGTGCTGGTTTCGCCGCGGGCGAGCGGTTTCCTGACGCTGGCCGAAGCGCCGCAGGGCACAGACCTGTGGCTGCTCGCGACTGGCACGGGCATCGGGCCGTTCCTGTCGATCCTGCGCACGCCGGAGCCCTGGCGGCGGTTCGAGACCGTCGTGCTGGCCCATGGGGTGCGCACGGTGGCAGAGCGCGCCTACACCGATGTCATCGATGCGATCGCGCGCGCACACACTGCCGCGTTCCGTTTCGTACCTTTCGTCAGCCGCGAGCCGGCCCCGCAGGCGCTTGCGGGACGCATTCCCCAGGCGATCGCCGACGGGCGTTTGGAAGCGCGCTGCGGCGTGCGCCTCGATCCCGGGCGCGCCTGCGTGATGCTGTGCGGCAACCCGGACATGGTGCGCGATGCCAGTGCGGTGCTCGGCGAGCGCGGCCTGCGCAAGCATCGCCGCCGGGAGCCGGGGCAGATCCTCGTCGAGAACTACTGGTGAGGCGGCTGCCTCGCGGCGCATGAGACACTTTCCGGTGCGCCGCTGCGCTTCGCCCGGATGCGCCGGGCGTCCGCGGCCCCGCACGGAGGGGTCCGGCGCTGACGTTGACGTTAACGTCAACGTCAGCTAGAGTGCCGCAGCCTATCATCCCCGCTGCAATCCCTCCGGAGGCCACCATGACCGACCTGTCCGTAGCGGCCAGCCTGGCGCCCTACAAGCCCAGGCACAAGGTGCGCTTCGTCACCGCGGCGGCGCTGTTCGATGGACATGACGCATCGATCAACATCATGCGGCGCATCCTGCAGGCGAGCGGGGTCGAGGTGATCCATCTCGGGCACAACCGCTCGGTCGAGGAAATCGTCGACGCCGCACTCCAGGAGGACGTGCAGGGCATCGCCGTGTCCTCCTACCAGGGCGGGCATGTCGAGTTCTTCCGGTACATGGTCGATTCGCTGCGCGCACGCGGCGGTTCCGACATCAAGGTGTTCGGCGGAGGCGGCGGCGTGATCGTGCCCGCGGAGATCCGCGAGCTGACCGATTACGGCGTCACCCACATCTACTCGGTCGAGGACGGCCGCACGATGGGCCTGCAGGGCATGATCAACGACATGATCCGCCGCTGCGACGTCGAGGCGAGCCGAGGCGCGCCGCGCGATGCCAAGGCGATCTTCGACGCGCTGTCCTCGGGCGAGCGGCGCTCGCTCGCCCGCGTGATCACCGCGCTGGAAAACGGCGCCGTGTCCGCCCCGGTGCGCAGCGAACTGCTCGCGCGCGCGGCCGGCGTCGCCGTGCCGGTGCTCGGCATCACCGGCACCGGCGGCTCGGGCAAGAGCTCGCTGACCGACGAGTTGATCCGCCGCTTCCGGCTCGATCAGGCCGACCGGCTGAAGATCGCCGTCATCGCGGTCGACCCGTCGCGGCGCAAGTCGGGCGGCGCACTGCTCGGGGATCGCATCCGCATGAACGCGATCGACCACCCGAATCTGTACATGCGCTCGTCGGCCACGCGCGAGACCGGCAGCGAGATCTCCCGCGCGCTGCCCGAGACCGTGGCCGCATGCAAGCTCGCGGGCTTCGATCTGGTCCTGGTCGAAACCTCGGGCATCGGCCAGGGCGACGCGGGCATCGTGCCGCACGTCGACGTGTCCCTGTACGTCATGACGCCGGAATTCGGCGCCGCGAGCCAGCTCGAGAAGATCGACATGCTGGACTTCGCGGATTTCGTCGCGATCAACAAGTTCGACCGCAAGGGTGCGGAGGACGCGCTTCGCGACGTGCGAAAGCAGGTCCAGCGCAACCGCGAGCTGTTCACGACCCCGCTCGAGGACATGCCGGTGTTCGGCACGACCGCCTCGCGGTTCAATGACGATGGAGTCAGCGCGCTGTATCAGGCGCTCGTGCCCCGGCTCGCGGCCGGCGGCCTCAAACTGGACGAGCGGCGGCTGCCGCAGGTCACGGTACGCGCATCGAGCGCGCGCGGTGCCGTCGTGCCCCCCGCCCGCGTGCGCTATCTCGCCGAGATCGCGCAGACCGTGCGCGGCTACCACGATCACGTGCGCGCGCAGGCGAGGCTCGCGCGCGAGCGCCAGAGTCTGCGTACCGCGCAGTCCATCCTTGCCGGCTGCGGCAAGGACACCGCGGCGTTCGCCGAGCCCATCGCCTCGAAGGACGGCCAGCTCGATGCGCGCTCGCACAAGCTGCTCGCGATGTGGCCCGACATGAAGAAGGCCTATGCCGGCGACGAGTATGTCGTCAGGATCCGCGATCGCGAGGTGCGCACCGCGCTGATCCACGAGACGCTCTCGGGCACGCGCATCCGGAAGGTGGTGCTGCCGCGCTGCGAGGACGAGGGCGAGATCCTCGGCTGGCTGATGCGCGAGAACGTGCCGGGATCCTTCCCGTACACCGCCGGAGTGTTCGCCTTCAAGCGCGAGAACGAAGATCCGACCCGGATGTTCGCCGGCGAGGGCGACGCGAGCCGCACCAACCGGCGTTTCCGCAAGCTGTCGGAGGGCATGCCGGCGGTGCGCCTGTCGACGGCCTTCGATTCGGTGACGCTGTACGGCTGTGACCCGGCCGAGCGCCCGGACATCTACGGCAAGATCGGCAACTCGGGCGTGTCGATCGCGACGCTCGACGACATGAAGGTGCTGTATTCGGGTTTCGACCTGAGCGCGCCCAACACCTCGGTGTCGATGACGATCAACGGGCCGGCGCCGATGATGCTCGCGATGTTCTTCAACACCGCGATCGACCAGCAGCTCGAACGGTTCCGCGCGGACAACGGCCGCGAGCCGACCGAGGACGAGGCCGAGAAGATCCGCGACTGGGTGCTCGCGAACGTGCGCGGCACCGTGCAGGCCGACATCCTGAAGGAGGATCAGGGCCAGAACACCTGCATCTTCTCGACCGAGTTCGCGCTCAAGATGATGGGCGACATCCAGCAGTATTTCGTGCATCACGACGTGCGCAATTTCTACTCCGTGTCGATCTCCGGCTACCACATCGCCGAGGCCGGGGCCAACCCGATCTCGCAGCTCGCGTTCACGCTCGCCAACGGTTTCACCTACGTCGAGACCTACCTCGCGCGCGGCATGCACATCGACGACTTCGCGCCCAACCTGTCGTTCTTCTTCTCGAACGGCATGGATCCCGAGTACGCGGTGCTCGGGCGGGTCGCGCGGCGCATCTGGGCCATCGCGATGAGGAACCGCTACGGCGCCAACGAGCGCAGCCAGAAGCTCAAGTATCACGTGCAGACCTCGGGCCGCTCGCTGCATGCCCAGGAGATGGCCTTCAACGACATCCGCACGACGCTGCAGGCGCTGATCGCGATCTACGACAACTGCAATTCGCTGCACACCAATGCCTACGACGAGGCGATCACCACGCCGACCGAAGAATCGGTGCGCCGCGCGCTGGCCATCCAGCTCATCATCAACCGCGAGTGGGGGCTGGCGAAGAACGAGAACGCGAACCAGGGCAGCTTCCTCCTCGAGGAGCTGACCGATCTGGTCGAGGAGGCGGTGCTCAAGGAATTCGAGGCGATCAGCTCGCGCGGCGGCGTGCTGGGGGCGATGGAAACCGGCTACCAGCGCGGCAAGATCCAGGAGGAGTCGCTGTACTATGAGCGGCGCAAGCACGACGGCTCCTACCCGATCGTGGGCGTCAACACCTTTCTCGATCCGCACGCGGGCACGCTGCCCGAGCACGTGCAACTGGCCCGTTCCACCGAACAGGAGAAGCGCTCGCAGCTCGCGCGGCTCGCGGCGTTCCGCGAGCGCAACGCGACGCAGGCGCCGCTGTGGCTCGATCGGCTCAAGCGCGCAGTCATCGACGACGGGAACGTGTTCGAGGTGATGATGGGCGCGGTGCGTCACTGTTCGCTCGGGCAGATCTCGAGCGCGTTGTACGAAGTCGGCGGACAGTACCGCAGGAACATGTAGCCGGCGCGAACGGCGCGGCTCAGCCGTCGAAGCAGCGCAGACCTTCGAGGTCGACGATGGTGATCGCACCGTAGTCGACGCGCACGAGACCGGCCCGCTCGAGCCGCTGCAGCGCCTGGTTGGCGCGCTGGCGCGAAACCCCGGCGAGGTAGCCCAGTTCCTCCTGCGAGATGCGGATCTGCTCGCCGGTGCCGGGGTACAGGCGCGGGTTGAACAGTGAGGCCAGCGCCCGCGCCACCTTCGCGTCGGGTTCCAGCAGCCGCTCGTGCTCGACCATGCCGATGAACTGGCCGACGCGCTCGTTCAACTGCATCAGCAGGTAGCGGTTGAAGCGGAAGCTGGTGTCCAGCAGCCGGTGGAAGGTCGCCTCGGGCATGAAGACGATACGCGACTCGCGCAGCGCGACCACGTCGTACTTGCGCGCCTCGCGCTTGAGCACGGAGCCCTCCCCGAACCAGCTCCCCGCCGGCACCCCGGTGAAGGTCACGCACTTGCCCGAGGGCGAGAAGGCGTTGAGCTTGACCAGCCCATCGACGACGCCGATCCACTGATCCGAGGGCTCGCCCTTGCGGCAGATCCAGCCGCCCGGCGCGTACTCGCGCAGCACGAGGCTCGCACGCACGCGCTCGTGCTCGGCCTCGGACAACGCCGCGAACCAGGGGCTCGCCTCGAGCATCTGCTCCAGGGTGCGCATCGATCGATTGTCGGCGAAATGACAGCTTGCGCCGACTATACCGCTTAACATCCTGAGCACGAAGCATAGTCGGCGCGGCGGTTTGCATCGGCCGGCACGATGCTTTAGGCTTGCGATCCGCTGGCTCGACGCGGCGCGCAAGCACCCACCAGAATGGCAGGAGGAGATCGAGGATGTCGGCTCAGCCGGTGAAGCCGGCCGCGGACACGTTTCCGCGGCTCGCCGCGCACCACGCCGCGGCGCGCCCGGACGAGCCCGCCATTCGCGAGAAGGATCTCGGCATCTGGCAGACGTGGACCTGGCGCCAGGCCGTCGAGGAGATCCATGCGATCGCGGCCGGTCTGGCGCAGGCCGGCTTCCGGCGCGGAGACAATCTCGCCATCATCGGGGACAACCGGCCGCGCCTGTACTGGTCGATGTGCGCCGCGCAGTGCCTGGGCGGGGTGCCCGTGCCCATGTACCAGGATGCGGTGGCCGCCGAGATGGTCTTCGTGCTGCAGGACGCCGGGATCCGGTTCGCGGTCGTCGAGGATCAGGAGCAGGTCGACAAGCTGCTCGAGATCCAGGACCAGTGTCCCGAACTCCAGCACATCTTCTACGACGATCCGCGCGGACTGCGCCATTACGCGCAGCGCTGCCTGCAAAGCCTCGACGCGTTGCAGGCGACGGGTCGCACGCACAATCGCGAGCATCCCGAATTCATCGCGGGCGAGATCGCGCGGGGTGGCGCGCAGGACGTTGCGATCATGCTCTACACGTCGGGCACCACCGGCAAGCCCAAGGGGGTGCAGGTCACGCACGAGGCGCTGATCGCCGCGGCATGTGGCGGGGCCGGATTCGACCATCTCGGTCCCGACGAGGAAATCCTCTCCTACCTGCCGATGGCGTGGGTGGGCGATAACCTGTTTTCCTACGCGCAGGCGCTGGTGGTCGGCTTCACCATCAACTGCCCGGAGTCGGGCGATACGGTGATGACCGACCTGCGCGAGATCGGACCGACCTACTACTTCGCTCCGCCGAGGGTGTTCGAGAACCTGCTGACCCAGGTCATGATCCGCATGGAGGATGCCGGCGCGCTCAAGCGCAGGATGTTCGGCTACTTCATGGACGTCGCGCGCCGCTGTGGCGCCGAGATCCTCGACGGCAAGCCGGTCGGCTTCGCTGATCGTCTGCTGTATGCGATCGGCGGCGTGCTGGTCTACGGGCCGCTGCGCAATGTGCTCGGCATGAGCCGCATCCGGGTGGCCTATACCGCGGGAGCCGCGATCGGGCCGGACCTGTTCCGCTTCTACCGCTCGATCGGCATCAATCTCAAACAGCTCTACGGATCGACCGAGACCTGCGCCTACGTGTGCCTGCAGCCCGACGGCCAGATCAAGCTCGACGCGGTCGGGGTGCCGGCTCCGGGCGTCGAAGTGAAGATCGCCGACAACGGCGAGGTGCTGGTGCGCAGCCGTGCGATGCTGAAGCAATACTACAAGCGGCCCGATGCGACCGCCGAGTCGATCGACGCCGAGGGCTATTTCCACACCGGGGATGCCGGATTCTTCGACGACGGCCAGCTCAAGATCATCGACCGCGCCAAGGATGTCGGCAAGATGGCCAACGGCGCCATGTACGCGCCGAACTACATCGAGAACAAGCTCAAGTTCTTTCCGCATATCCGGGAGGCGGTCGCCTTTGGCAGCGGCCGCAGCGAGGTGTGCGCCTTCATCAACATCGACATGGGTTCGGTGGGCAACTGGGCGGAGCGGCGCGGGCTCGCCTACAGCGGCTACACCGATCTCGCGCAGAAGGACGACGTGTATCAGTTGATCCGCGAGTGTGTCGAGCAGGCCAACGAGGAACTCTCGCACGATGCGATGCTCAGCGCCTCGCAGGTGCATCGCTTCCTGATCCTGCACAAGGAGCTCGACCCCGACGACGACGAGCTCACGCGCACCCGCAAGGTGCGCCGCGGCTTCATCGCGCAGAAGTACGCGGTGCTGATCGATGCGCTGTACTCGGGCAAGGCCTCGCAGTTCATCGAGACGCAGGTCAAGTTCGAGGACGGCCGCAAGGGCACCGTGGCGGCCGACCTGAAGATCATGGACGCGAAGACCTTTCCGGCTGCCGTCCGGAAGGCGGCGTAGGTGCGCGGCGGATCACCGATGAGCGACGAAGACATCGCGCGGCGCATCACGTTCCACGACGACATCGAAACGATGGAGGTCGATTTCACGCATCTGACCTTCTCCGATTCGACGACGGTCGATGCGTTCTACGACGAGATCGACCGGCAGGTCGCGAAGAGCGGCCGGCACTGGTATTTCCTCGTCAATTACATCGATTGCGTCATCACGCCCGAGGCGTGGCCGCGCTTCGCCGCGCGGGGCAAGAACAGCAACGTCAGCTATGGCCTGGGCACCGTGCGCGTGGGCGCCAGCTCGGCCACCCGCGATGCGATACGCTCGGACGCCGGCCGCGCGATGTTCCGCGCGAACATCCATGACACGCGCGACCAGGCGATGATCGCGCTCGGCGAGATGCGCAAGCGCAGGCAGGAATCGAAGATCGCGGCCAAGGAGACCTTCCTGCGTCTGGAAAACGTCAGCCTGCACTTCGGCGGCGTCAAGGCGATCACCGGCGTGAGCTTCGAGATCCAGCGCGGCGAGATCTCCTCGATCATCGGGCCGAACGGCGCCGGCAAGAGTTCGATGCTCAACGTCATCAACGGCGTCTACCATCCGCAGGAAGGCACCATCATCTTTCTCGGCAAGGCGCGCCACCGCATGGAGCCGCATCGTGCGGCAGCCCAGGGCATCGCGCGCACGTTCCAGAACATCGCGCTGTTCAAGGGCATGACCGTGCTCGACAACCTGATGACCGGGCGCAACCTCAAGATGAAGTGCAATTTCCTTCAGCAGGCGCTGTACTGGGGGCCGGCGCAGCGCGAGGAACTGGAGCATCGCAGGAAACTCGAGGAGATCATCGACTTCCTGGAGATCGAGCACATCCGCAAGACGCCCGTGGGCAGGCTGCCCTACGGGCTGCAGAAGCGCGTCGAGCTCGGCCGGGCGCTCGCCGCCGAGCCGACACTGCTGCTTCTCGACGAGCCGATGGCCGGCATGAACGTCGAGGAGAAGCAGGACATGAGCCGCTTCATCCTGGACGTCAATGACCAGTTCGGCACCACCATCCTGCTGATCGAGCACGACATGGGCGTCGTGATGGACATCTCGGATTTCGTCGTCGTGCTCGACCACGGCGAGAAGATCGCCGAGGGAACCCCGGACGAGGTCCGCTCGGACCCGGTGGTCATCCGCGCGTATCTGGGCACCGAGCACTGAGCCTGCGAGGAACGCGACATGCAATTCTTTTTCGAGGTGCTCTTCGGCGGACTGCTCTCGGGCGTCATGTACTCGCTGGTGGCACTGGGCTTCGTGCTGATCTACAAGGCCTCGGGCGTGTTCAACTTCGCCCAGGGCGCGATGGTGTTCTTCGCCGCGCTGACCTTCGTGGGGTTCATGGAGCTGGGCGCGCCGCTGTGGCTCGCCTTCCTTCTCGCGATGGCCGCGATGGTGGTGCTCGCCGTACTGACCGAGCGGATCGTGCTGCGCCCGCTGGTCAATCAGCCGCAGATCACGCTGTTCATGGCGACCATCGGGCTGGGCTTTCTCGTCGAGGGGCTCGCGCAGGGCTTCTGGGGTGCGGCGGTGCGCGGCCTCGAGATCGGCATCGTCGATGAGCCGATCGACTGGGTCATGGACAACTGGGGCATGGGGATCTCGAAATTCGATCTGTTCGCCGCGGGCGTGTCGGCGGTGCTCGTGGCCGTGCTGGCGATCTTCTTCAACCGCACGCGCATCGGCCGGGCGCTGCGCGCGGTGGCCGACGATCACCAGGCGGCGCTTTCGATCGGCATCCCCTTGCAGACGATCTGGCGCATCGTGTGGGCGGTGGCCGGATTCGTCGCGCTGGTCGCCGGCGTGATGTGGGGCGCGCGCAACGGCGTGCAGTTCGCGCTGACCTTCGTCGCGTTGAAGGCGTTGCCGGTGCTGATCATCGGCGGCTTCGAATCGGTGGCCGGTGCGATCGTCGGAGGGCTGATCATCGGAGCGTCCGAGAAGCTCGGCGAGGTCTACATCGGCCCGCTCGTCGGCGGGGGCATCGATGGCTGGTTCGCCTACATCGTGGCGCTGCTGTTCCTGCTGGTGCGCCCCGAAGGCCTGTTCGGCGAGAAACACATCGACCGCGTCTGACCGGCGCGAGGCATACAAACCGACACGCGAGCCCCGCAGACATGCTCTACAGAGAAGCCGGACAGTTCAAGGCCAGCTACAAGGAAGACCAGCAGATCTTTCCGATACGCCAGGATCGCATCGGGATCGCGCTGGTCCTCGCCATTTTCTACCTGGTCGTGCCGTTCGTGGCCGACCAGTACTGGCTGCAGGCGATCATCATTCCGACGCTGATCTTCGCGCTGGCGGCACTCGGGCTGAACATCCTCACCGGCTATGCCGGCCAGCTTTCG
>JBBIUI010000013.1:0-35956 GCA_037440385.1 Rhodocyclales bacterium
GCGGGCGAGCTCGGCGCGTGCGACGGATATGGCCGTCGCACCGGCGGCGGGGGCGGTCCTGCGCTCGCCGTCGCAAGCCACAGCGGTGCCGACCTCGCCGGCGCCGCAGCCGTCGGTCGCGCAGGTCGAGTCGCCGAAGGCGGCACGCATTCCCGAGGCGGCGGCGCCGCAGACCGAATCGCGGCGCCAGCCTGTCGCGCTCGCCGCCGGCCCGCGAGACGCGCCGCCCCAGCCGGTGGAGCGCCGGGACGGCGCACCGGCTGCGGCTCCCGCGGTGCCTGCCGCGCAGCTTCCCGCGCCGTCCCGGCCGGAGGCCGGCGAGACGCCGGCAGCCGCTGCGCAGCCGTTGATCGAAAAACGCCTGCGGCTGGAGACGCCGCGCGCGCGCGCCGAATACCAGCTGCGCAAGGCCGATGCGGCCGCGCGCGCAGGCAGGACGGACGAGGCGATCGAAGCCCTGCGCGCGGCATTGCGCGAGGACGCCGGCGACGCGCTGGCGCGCCGCAAGCTCGCCGATACGCTGTTCGGACAGGCGCGTGCCGACGAGGCGCTCGCGGTGCTGCGCGAGGGGCTTTCCGCCGAGCCGGGCCAGGCGATGCTGGCGCTCACCGCGGCACGCCAGCTCGCCATCCGGGGGCAGACCGCCGAGGCGATCGAGATCCTCGCCGCCGGCACTGCCGCGGGCGCGGATACGCCGGAGCTGCACGGACTGTATGCGGCGCTGCTCCAGCGCGCGGACCGGCACGAGCAGGCGGTTGCCGAATATCGGGTGGCCTTGCGCGGAATTCCGGATGCGGCGGCGTGGTGGGTCGGGCTGGGCGTGTCGCTGGAGGCGCTCGGACGTGCCGCGCAGGCGCAGGATTCGTACCGGCGTTCGCGCGAGACCGGAACGCTGTCCCCCGAGCTCGCGGCCTTCGTCGAGGGCAAGCTGGGCCCGGCGCGCTAGCGAACGCCTGCGGCTTTTCTCAGGGCGGCAGGGTGCGGGCGACCACCAGGTTCGTCACGCGAGCCGCACCGCGCTTTTTCAGCGTCCTGGCAAATTCGTCGAGCGTCGCCCCGGTCGTCATGACATCGTCGACGACGACGACGTGCTCGCCGGCCAGATCCGCACGGCACAGGAACGCCCCGCGTACGTTGCGCTGGCGCTCGTCCCACGGCAGGCCCGCCTGCGCGCGGATGTCGAGTTCATGCGAGACCGAGGTCGTATCGAGCGGAAGATGCCAGCGCTTCGCGACCGGGCGCGCGATTTCCAGCGCCTGGTTGAAGCCGCGCTGCGACAGCCGCTTGCGGTGCAGCGACATCGGCACGAGTCGAGTGGCCGGAGGTTGCGGCAAGCCGGCCAGTGCCTCGCCCAGGAAGGGCGCGACGGCGAGCCGGCCGCGGTACTTGAGCGCCTGGATCAGCCGGTCGATCGGAAACGCGTAAGCGAACACCGCCAGCGTCGCGTCGAAATGCGGCGGCTTGCGCAGGCAGCCGCCGCACACCTGTCCGCCCGGCGTCGGCCGCGCACAGATGGGGGTTTTTCAACTCTGCAGCCGGGGCAGCGCGCGGTGGCACTCGGCGCACAGCAGCGAGGCGCCGGCACGAGCGCTGCACAGGAAGCAGTCCTGTCGCAGCAGCGCGTCCGCCAGCGCATGGGCCGCCGCGCGAAACGCAGACAACGGGTTTGACATGACCGCGCAATCCCAAGATGATCGGCGCCATTGTATTGCCGTGCGCAGCCCCCACCGGCGGTTACCGATCACCACCCGTTTCCCGACTCGATGAATGCCGGCCAGTGCGATCGGAGCAGACAGGGCGAGGCGGATCTCGACCCGGCCGCGATTCGCCGCGGCTTCGAGCGCGCCGCGTCGACCTGCGATCTCGACCCGGCGCTCCAGCGCGAGGTGGCGCGGCGCATGGGCCGGCGGCTCGATCTCGTCAAGCGAGTGCCGCAGCGGCTGCTCGACCTCGGCTGCGGTACGGGAGCCGATCTCGCTGCGCTCGCCGCGCGTTACCCGGCCGCCGAGCTCGCAGGTTGCGATGCCTGCCTGCCGAGGCTGCGACGGGCCACGGGCAAGCCATCGTGGGTGAGGCGGCTGTTACGCCCCCCTCGACGCGTCCTCGCCTGCGCGGATGTGCTGCGGCTGCCGTTTCCCGCGCATCGATTCGACCTGGTCTGGTCGAATCTGGCGCTGCAATCGACGCCCGACCTCGCCGGCGCCCTCGGCGAGGCGTTGCGCGTGCTGGATGTCGAGGGGCTGCTGATGTTTTCGATGCCGGGACCCGACACGCTGAAGGAACTGCGCGAGGCCTTCGCCGCCGCGGACGACTTTCCCCACGTCCATCGCTTCCGCGACATGCACGACGTCGGCGACATGTTGGTGGCATGCGGGTTCGCCGATCCCGTCATGGAGATGGAGCGCATCACGCTGACCTATTCCGCCGCGGGGGATTTGTTTCGCGATCTCAGGCGCACCGGGGCGGGAAACGCGGCTCGCGGCCGCAGGCACTGCCTGACGGGGCGGGCGGCCTGGCAGCGTATGCTCGACCGCTACGATGCGATGCGCGTCGACGGACGCCTGCCCGCCACCTTCGAGATCGTCTTCGGGCACGCGTGGAAGCCGCAGCCGCTCACCTGCGCGGACGGACGCGCGATCGTGCGCTTCGCGCGCGCGGCGATGAGCCGCGCGCCGTCTCAGCGCAGCCCGGCGGCGTAATCGGCGATCGCCCGGATTTCCGCGTCGGTCATCTTGACCGCGATCATGCGCATCATCTTGTTCGGATCATTCGCGCGCTCCGCGGTGCGGAACGCCTTGAGCTGGGCCTCGGTGTATTCGGGGAACTGGCCCGCCAGACGCGGGAACTGGGCCGGCAGGCCCGCTCCGGCGGGGCCGTGGCAGCCTGCGCACGCCGGGATGCCCCGCGCCGCGTCGCCCGCGCGCCACAGCCGCTGTGCGATGTCCAGCGTTTGGCGATTGCGCGCGACTTCGGGCTTGTACGGCTGGCTCGCGTAATAGGCGGTGACGCTGCGCAGGTGCTTGAGTATCATAAAGGCGACCATGCCGTTCATCATCGCATTCACCCGCCGCTCGGCATCGCCTTCCGGGGCCTTGAAATTGCGTGCCTGTTTGAGCAGGTAGCTGGCATGCTGGCCGGCGAGTTTCGGGAAAGCCGGGCCGGTGCTATTGCCATCCGCGCCGTGGCAGCCGACGCATACCGTAGTCGCGATCTGCTTGCCCTTGGCGAGATCCGGCATGTTCGGCGCGGCGTTCTCCGCAGCCAGGGCGGCCAGCGCGGTGAATGCGAAGGGAAGGGCCGGCATCAATCTCATCGACTGCGTTCCTCGGGGCAAACGGATCGGATAAACTGCGAATTTTACATGAGCTTGACCGTGCGCCGCGACATGCTCAGTGGACCCGTGGCCGAGGCGTCGGCGTTTTGCGACGCCGCTTTCGAACGATCGGCCGCCGCACCGGGCGATTTCCCGCGGGAATCGGGACCCGAAGTCGCCTTTGCCGGGCGTTCCAATTCGGGAAAGTCCAGTGCGCTCAACGCGCTCGCCGCGCACAAGGGACTGGCACGCGTCAGCAAGACGCCCGGGCGCACCCAACTGGTCAATTTCTTCCGCGTCTGCGGGGGCTACTGGGTCGATCTGCCCGGATATGGGTATGCCAGGGTTCCCGAGGCGATGCGCGCCCGGTGGCGGCCGCTCATCGAGCGCTATCTCGACCGGCGCGGCGCGCTGTGCGGCCTCGTGCTGGTGATGGACGCGAGGCATCCGCTGACTGTGCTCGATATGCAGTTGATCGACTGGCTCGCCGGCGCAGGCAAGCCACTGCATGTGCTGCTGACGAAGTCCGACAAGCTCACGCGAGGCGAATCGCTGCGCACGCTGCAGCACGTCGAACGGGATCTCGCGCAGCGATGCGCCGACGCTTCGGTCCAGCTCTTTTCGTCCGTGAACAGGGCCGGGGTCGACGAGGCGCGGCGCACGATTGCGGCATGGATGCAAAAAAACAGGCCCCCGGTTAAAGGGGAGGAAAACCGGGGGCCGAAATGCCTCGATAAAGATCAAGGCGCCCGCTCAGGGAGGTGAAGCGGGAGACGGTTCGTCACCATCTGCGCACATAGAGCGGTGCGACCCGAAAAAAGTTCCCGACCCGGTCGGGCGCGAAGGCACGCGGCCGTCCGCGATCGATTACCTTGTTGATGGCAGAGGAGTTTTCCCCATGATAGGCAATGCCAAGTTTCCCGGAACCAGGATGCGCCGCATGCGACGGGACGATTTTTCGCGGCGGCTGATGCGCGAGCATCGGCTCTCGGCGGACGATTTCATCTATCCCGTCTTCGTGATGGAAGGCAGCCGCATCTCGGAGCCGGTCCCCTCGATGCCCGGGGTGTTCCGCCACAGCCTCGATCGGCTGCTCGCGCTCGCCGGGGAGTGTGCCGGCGCCGGCATCCCGGCGCTGGCGCTGTTCCCGGTCGTCGATCCGGCGCTCAAGAGCCTCGATGCGAAGGAGGCCTTCAACCCCGACGGACTGGTGCCGCGCGCGGTACGGGCTCTGAAAAAGGAGTTTCCGCAGCTGGGTGTCATCACGGACGTCGCGCTGGACCCGTACACGAGCCACGGACAGGATGGACTCATCGACGAACACGGCTATGTTCTCAACGACGAGACGTCCGAGGTGCTGGCCCGTCAGGCGCGAACCCATGCCGATGCGGGCGCGGACGTCGTCGCGCCCTCCGACATGATGGATGGCAGGGTCGCCCGCATCCGGCGGGAACTGGACGAGGCTCGCTTCATCCACACGCGCATCCTCGCCTATTCCGCGAAGTACGCATCGAGCTTCTACGGGCCGTTTCGCGATGCGGTCGGCTCGTCGGCGAATCTGGGCAAGGGCAACAAGCACACCTACCAGATGGACCCGGCGAACTGCGACGAGGCACTGCGCGAAGTCGCGCTCGACATCGCCGAGGGTGCCGACATGTTCATGGTCAAGCCGGGGCTGCCCTATCTCGACGTCGTGCGGCGGGTCAAGCACGAGCTGGGGGTTCCGACCTTCGTCTATCAGGTCAGCGGGGAATACGCGATGCTGAAGGCCGCGTCGGGCAACGGATGGATCACCGAACGGCCGTGCGTGCTCGAGGCCCTGCTGTCGATGAAACGCGCCGGGGCCGACGCGATCCTGAGCTACTACGCGCTCGAAGCGGCGCTGTGGCTCCGGCAGGCGGCGTAGAGCAGCGGCCACTGGGCCGGCCACTGTGCGAGCGGATCGCGCGCGAAACCGCTCTTGGCGAACTGCTGCCATCGGCCGAGCGCATGACACATCAGCACATTGGCGAGCGCGCCGAAATCCTTCGCGGGCGGCAGTTCGCCGCACGTGGCCGCGACGCGAAGCGACTGTTTCAGCTCGGCCTCGATGCGGTCGAGCAGCTGATTGATACGCGCCTGCAACCGTTCGTGCTCATGCACCAGCGCGTCGCCCACGAGCACGCGCGTGAGCCCCCGGTTCTGTTGCGCGAAGCCCAGCAGCAGGGCGACCGTCAGCTCGACCTGTCGCAGCCCCGAGCGCTCTTCCGCGGCAATCCGATTGATTACCGTGAACAGGCTCGATTCGATGAATTCGATCAGCCCTTCGTACATCTGGGCCTTGCTCGCGAAATGCCGATAGAGCGCCGCTTCCGACACATCGAGCCGAGCGGCGAGCGCCGCGGTGGTGATCTTCTCGCCCTTCGGGTCCTCGAGCATCGCCGCCAGCGTGTGCAGGATCTGCAGCCGCCGCTCGCCCGGTTTCGCCGCCATCGGTTTCCCTCTCCTCAAAACCTCGACAGGTGACGCGGCAGTTCGATCACCGACCGCAGCCTGAGGTCGACGAACGCTGGCGTGCGCGTGCTGCGACTGATCCAGACCGTTTTCATGCCCAGTGCCTTGGCCGCTCTGAGATTGTCGGCACTATCCTCGACCATGACGCAGCGAGCCGGTTCGATGCGCGAGGCATGCAGCAGGCTCAGAAACGCGGCACGCGAAGGTTTCGGGCGGTACCGCATCCGCTCGATCGAGAAGACCATGTCGAAGAGTCCGCGTACCCCCATCGCATCGAGTACCGCTTCCGCGTAGTCCTGCGGGGCATTCGAGAATACCAGCTTGTGCCCCGGAAGCCGGCGCAGTGCGTGGCGCAGCGCCGGTTCGCGCACCACCATCGCGCGCAGATCCGGGAGTTCGTGCGTCTGGGCAAGGAACCGCTTGGGTTCGGTACCGTGGTGGCGCATCAGGCCGAGCAGCGTCGCGCCGTAGCGCTGCCAGTAGCGCTGCCTGAGCGCTCCCGCATCCTCTTCGCCGATCTGCAGTTCGCGCATGACGAACCGCGTCATGTTGCGGTTGATGTGGGGAAAGATCTGGGCAGTCGCGTCGTGCAGCGTGTCGTCGAGGTCGAAGATCCAGACCGGGCGAGCCATGGCCGCGTGCGCTGCGCGCCGGCCGGCGCACGTTCAGCGGCTCTTGATCAGGGTGCCGACGCCCTGATCGGTCAGGATCTCGAGCAGCAGCGCGTGCGCGACCCTGCCGTCGATGATGTGCACCGACCGGACTCCGCTGCGCGCGGCATCGAGTGCCGCGGAGATCTTCGGCAGCATGCCGCCGGACAGCGTGCCATCCGCGAACAGGTCGTCGATCTGCCCGGGTGTCAGCCCGGTCAATAAATGTCCGTCCTTGTCCAGCACGCCGGGCGTGTTCGTGAGCAGGATCAGTTTCTCGGCGTTGAGCACCGCGGCCAGCTTGGCGGCCACGAGGTCGGCGTTGATGTTGTAGGTTTCGCCCTTCTTGCCGACGCCGATGGGTGCGACCACCGGAATGAAATTGCGCGCGTGCAGCAGGGCGACGACTTCGGGGTCGATCGCCTCCACCTCGCCGACCATGCCGATGTCGATCGGAGCCTCGTCCTTGCGTGCGCTGCGCAGGAGCAGTTTGCGTGCGCGAATCAGTCCGCCGTCCTTGCCGGTCAGGCCGACGGCGCGACCACCGTGCTGATTGATGAGGTTGACGATGTCCTTGTTGACCTGGCCGCCGAGCACCATCTCGACGACATCCATCGTCTCGCGGTCGGTGACCCGCATTCCCTGGACGAATTCCCCCTGCTTGCCGACCCGCTTGAGCAGGCTGTCGATCTGCGGGCCGCCACCATGCACGACCACCGGATTCATGCCGACCAGCTTCAGCAGCACGACGTCGCGCGCGAAATTGCGTTTCAGCGCCTCGTCGGTCATCGCGTTGCCGCCGAACTTGATGACGATGGTCTTGCCGTGGAAGCGCTGGATGTAAGGCAGGGCTTCGGCGAGTACGGCGGCCTTCGTGCCTGCGGAGAGCTTCGTCAGCATGGGTCGGTGCGGTCGCGCGAAAGCCGGATTCTAGCAGCCCGTGCGAACCCCCAAGAAAAACGCCGCTCCCGGCAGGAGCGGCGTTTGCGATCCGGCGGACGGCACGACCGGCCGCACGCGCTCACGCGATCGTCAGACGCTTCGCGCTGGTCGCCGCCTTCTTCGGCAGTCTCAGTTCCAGCACTCCGTCGACGAATTTCGCGTCCGCTCGGCTTTCGTCGACATCCTGGCCGAGCTGGAAGGTGCGCGAAACCTTGCCGAAATAACGCTCGCTGCGCAGCACGCGGTCGCCTTCCTTCACTTCGTGCTGTGCCTTGCGTTCGGCATTGATCGACACGAGCGAGCCGTCGACCGTCACGTGCAGGTCTTCCTTCGCGATGCCGGGAAGTTCGGCGTGTACGACGTACTGCTCGGCTTGCTCGGTGACGTCGATCTTGATGCCGGGTGCTTCCGCCGGTGCACCGAACTCGATCGGACGCACGAAAAAGCCGCGGAAGAAATCGTCCAACGGGTCATATCGGGTAATGCTGGTCATGGCTGTCTCCTTTGCGAATGGCGGGAAATCCCGCGCTCCGATGACTCACATATAGGGCACCGTCCGTCGCGTTTCAAGTGCCGTATCATCGTCGATCGGGAAGGAGAAATCGATGTCGCAGGAACCGGATCCGGGTGCCTCGGTCTGCCCGCGCTGCGGGCGCGATTTCACATGCGGCATGAAGGCCGGGGCGCGTGCATGCTGGTGCGCCCGGCTGCCGCCGCTGCGGGCGCTGCCGGCCGGGCTCGCCGGTTGCCTGTGCCCGGCTTGCCTCGCGGAGCTTTCCGCCGGCCGGTCGCCGTCCGGCCCCGCCGGTCAGGCCGGATGAACGCGATCGGGCACTTGCAGGATCGCGTCCCGGTTACTCCACGAAAACACCTTCTGCGCGGCCGCGCGCCAGGGCAGCCACAGCTCGGCGACATGTTCCCCGGGCGCAAGCGTGACCGGCACGCGAATCGGGACTTCCAGCCCGAACACATGTTCGGCGTTTTGCGTGATGCCGGGTGCATACCGCTGGCGCCATTCGGGATAGATCTCGAAGTGGTTGACGACGTTCCAGTCGACGAGCCGATGACATCGCGCGTCGATGCCGGTCTCCTCGCGCACTTCGCGGACCGCGGTCGCACGCAGATCCTCGTCGTCTTCGCGACTGCCGGTGACGGACTGCCAGAAGCCGGGGCGGGCGGCACGCTCCAGCAGCAGCACGTCGAGCCGGGGCGTGTAGATCACGACGAGTACCGAGATCGGTTGCTTGAACTTCACGTCGATGGCGCGGCCGGAAGTTCCGGGATGCCGCCGAGGTCCGTATCGAGCAGCACCCGGAAGGGGATCGCCTGGCTGCGCCAGAAATCCGCGGCGGCGGTCAATACCTGCGTCAGGATGCGGAAATCGTCCGGCGCCGCTTCACGGAATTCGTCGCAATGCGCGAGAACGAAGACGTATCCGGGGGCGGGCAGCCACGAAAGGTCGGTCAGGCAGTCCTGGAGCGCATCCCAGTTCGAGCCGAACCAGTCCGGGAACGCCAGATCGCGCGCGAAGCGCTCCAGCAGTTCATGCTTGTTGCGCACGCCGCGCAGCTCGAGGATGCGGTGCGCGAAATCGCATGCGCTTTCCGCGCGTAGCAGCGCCGTCACTCCTCCCTCGGCGGGCAGCCGGTAGAGGCCGCAGGCGGCATCGGCCCTGCGCTCCGGTGTCATGGCCGGATCCTCCGGAACGACCGGTAATGGTCGTCGGTGAAGTAGTACTCGCCACGAGCGCCGCGGACGATGCGCCGCGGCCCGCGATCTCTCGCGCCCGGAGTGGCTACCGTGTATTCCCGATAGTACGCGGCGGGCCTGGCCGGCAATCGTCCCTCGCGATTGTGGAAGACGTTGCCGTCCTGCCGATAGGGGAACGGTCCGCCGCGACCGATCCGCTCCAGGGTCGCCGCCACTTCCGGGGGGAGCTGGCCGAGGCCGATCGGGGTGCCGTCTGGGTCCCCGGCCGAGCAGCCGGCCGGCGCGATCGCGATCAGGATCGCGGCGAGCAGCGCGAACGCCCGCGCGGCCATGCCCCGGTGCCCGTTCAGTCGGCCGCTTCGGGCCGTCGCACGCGAATATTCAGTTCGCGTAACTGTTTCGCGTCGACCGCGCTCGGCGCCTGCGTCAGCAGGCACTGGCCGCGCTGGGTCTTCGGGAAAGCGATGACGTCGCGAATGGACTCCGCGCCTGCCATCATCGCGACGATACGGTCGAGTCCGAAGGCCATGCCGCCATGCGGTGGCGCGCCATATTGCAACGCATCGAGCAGGAAGCCGAATTTGTTGCGCGCTTCGTCCTCAGAGATGTTCAGCGCGCGGAAGACCTTGGACTGGACATCCTCGCGATGGATGCGGATCGATCCGCCGCCGATCTCCGAGCCGTTGAGCACCATGTCGTAGGCCTGCGCCAGGCAACGGCCGGGATCCTGCTCCATCCATTCGGCGTGCTCGGTCTTGGGCGCGGTAAACGGGTGGTGGCAGGCGACCCAGCGGCGCTCCTGCTCGTCGTATTCGAACATCGGGAAATCGATGATCCACACCGGCCGCCAGCCCTGCTGCACGAATCCCTTGTCGTGGCCGATGCTCGCGCGCAGCGCGCCGAGCGCATCGTTGACGACTTTCGCCCGGTCTGCGCCGAAAAAGATCAGGTCGCCGTCGCGTGCGTCGCATCGCGCGAGGATCGTGTCGAGCAATTCCGGCGACAGGAACTTGACGATCGGTGACTGGAGTCCCGCTGCACCCCTGGCCCGCTCATTGACCTTGACGTAGGCGAGCCCCCGGGCGCCGTAGATCGACACGAACGCCGTGTACTCGTCGATCTCCTTGCGCGTCAGCGTGCCGCCGCCAGGAATCCGCAATGCGGCGACTCGGCCGTCCGCGAGCTCGGCGGCCGCGCGGAAGACCTTGAAGTCGGTCTGCTTCATGACGTCGGTCAGTTCGGTCAGCTCGAGCGCGATGCGCAGATCGGGCTTGTCGGAGCCGTAGCGCGACATCGCTTCTGCGTAGTCGAGACACGGGAACGGATCGGCGAGCTCGATCGCCAGCGTGTCACGGAAGACCGTTCGTATCATGTCTTCCATCAGTGCGCGGATTCCCTGTTCGCGCATGAAGGATGTCTCGATGTCGACCTGCGTGAATTCCGGCTGTCGATCGGCGCGCAGGTCTTCGTCGCGAAAGCACTTGGTGATCTGGTAATAGCGATCGAAGCCCGCCACCATCAGCAACTGCTTGAACAGTTGCGGGGATTGCGGCAGGGCGTAGAACTGTCCGGGCTGAAGGCGCGAGGGTACGAGGAAATCGCGCGCACCTTCCGGCGTGGAGCGGGTCAGCACGGGCGTTTCGATGTCGATGAAGCCCTGCCCGTCCAGGTACTTCCGGAAGGCCGCCGCGACCTTGTGCCGGAGCACGAGGTTGTTGCGCATGGGCGCCCGCCTCAGATCGATGACCCGGTGCTGCAGGCGGACGGTTTCCGACAGATTGTCGTCGTCGAGCTGGAAGGGCGGGGTGATCGACGCGTTGAGAATCTCGATCTCCTCGACGAGCACCTCGATTTCGCCGGTCGCCAGAGCCGGATTGACGGTGCCTTCGGGGCGCCTGCGCACGATGCCGGTCGCGCGCAGCACGTATTCGTTGCGCACCCGCTGTGCGACGGCGAACGGTTGCGGGCGGTCCGGATCGCAGACGATCTGCACCAGCCCTGCGCGATCCCTGAGATCGATGAAAATGACACCGCCATGGTCTCGGCGGCGATGCGCCCAGCCGCACAGGGTGACGCGCCGTTCGAGATGACCGGCCCGGACCAGGCCGCAGTAGTGGGTTCGCATCGGGAGCTTCCAGACAGGTGGGCGCCGGGCGCCCGGTTCATCGTTGGCCGGTTGCCGGGCTCAGCCTGGTTCGCCGCATCGCCGGGGCTGCCACGCCCATCGAGATGATGTACTTGAGCGCTTCATCCACGCTGATCTCGAGCTCGATGACATCCGCACGCGGCAGGATCAGGAGGAATCCCGAGGTCGGGTTCGGAGTGGTGGGTAGATACACGCTGACATAATCATCCGGCAGGTGCCGGCCGAGGTCGCCACCGGGCTGCCCGGTCAGGAACGCGATGGTCCAGATCCCGGTTCTCGGGTATTGAACGAGCAGGGCCTTGCGAAACGCCACGCCGCTGCTCGAGAACAGTGTATCCGAGACCTGCTTGACCGAGTAATAGACCGACTTGACGATCGGGATGCGCGCGAGCACGTCTTCCCAGAAGCGCACCAGCCTCTGCCCGGCGAGGTTTGCGGTCACGAGCCCGGTCAGGAAAATCACGGCCAGCGTCAGGATGACTCCGAGACCGGGGACGTAGAACCCGAGCAGGGCCTCCGGCCTCACGGAAGCCGGCAGCAGCAGCAGCGACTGATCCATCGTGCTGACGATCAGGTAGAGCACCCAGACCGTGATCGCCAGCGGAACCCAGATGAGCAGGCCGGTGATGAAGTATTTCTTCATGAAGAGCAGGCCGGACACGCTCCGGAGCCGCACGGCGGCGCCGATTCGGACGGCTTGCTCTCGGTCTTGTCTGCGGACTTCGCCTTGTTCCTGAAATCGGTGCTGTACCAGCCGTTACCCTTGAGCTGGAAACTGGCCGCGGTGAGCATCTTGTCGAACGTCGGCTTGCCGCACTCCGGGCAGTCGGTGAGCGGCTCGTCGCTACGCTTGCGCAGATACTCCTTCTGGAACCCGCAAGCGGTGCATCGGTATTCGTAGATCGGCATCGGAATCTCCCGAGGAAATTATACCCTGAGTGATTGCGGCAACAGCGCTTATCCGCCCGCGCTCGAAACCTTCGTCGATCGCGCGCGAGATGGCGCGGAATTTTGGACCGGAGTTTCGCAAAATCAAGTCTTGCGTGCACGACCCGCTCAGATGCCGCCCAGATAGAACCTCGTCAGCGAAGGGCCCCAGACCAGCGCGAGTGCTCCCGCGGCCGCCAGATACGGACCGAAAGGGATCGGCACGTTGCGGCCGTGCCGCGCTGCGAGGATCAACGCGATGCCCACCGCCGCGCCGACCACCGACGAGAGGAAGATCACGGCGGGCAGGACCTTCCAGCCCATCCACGCGCCCAGCGCGGCGAGCAACTTGAAATCTCCATGGCCCATCCCCTCCTTGCCGGTCGCCATCTTGAACAGCCAATAGACGGCCCACAGCGCAACGTAGCCCGCGATCGCGCCGATCACGGCACTGTGAAGCTCCGAGAACGTCCCCCACAGGTTGAACGTGAGACCCGCCCATAGGAGCGGAAGGGTGACCGTATCGGGCAACAGTTGCGTGTCGAGGTCGATGAAGGCCAGCGCGACCAGACTCCACAGCAGTATCCAGGCTCCGGCCGTCTGGGCGCTGAAGCCGAAGCGCCAGGCCGACCAGAGCGTCAATGCACCCGTCAGCGCTTCGACGACCGGGTAGCGGGGGCTGATCCGGGCATGACAGCTTCTGCAACGCCCGCGCAGCCACGCGTAACTGAGCAGCGGGATGTTGTCGATGGCGCGGATCGCTGCGCCGCATTTCGGGCAGTGCGAAGCGGGCAGGGCCAGACCGAGCGGCTCGACCTGCGGCGCGGCTTCGCCGCGCAATTCCGCGCACTGTTCGCGCCATTGCCGATCCAGCATCTGCGGCAGGCGATGGATGACGACATTCAGAAAACTGCCGACGACCACGCCCAACAGCGCGGCGGCCGGCAGCAGCACGCTCGGGTCGGAAACGATTTCCAGCACCTGCCGCTCCTAGGCCGGGCGAGCACGATGCGAGCCCGTGCCCGCTGCGTGCCGAGCCTGGTTCAGACCACCGCGCCGAGCTTGAAGATCGGCAGGTACATGGCGATCACGAGCCCGCCGATCAGCGTGCCCAGGAACACCATGATCAGTGGCTCGAGCAGGCTGGACAGCGCGTCGACGGCATCGTCGACCTCGCGCTCGAAGAAGTCGGCCACCTTGCTCAGCATGGTGTCGAGCTGTCCCGATTCCTCGCCGATCGACACCATCTGGATCACCATGGTCGGAAACACGTTGACGTTCTGCATCGCGACGGTGAGGCTCGTGCCCGTGCTGACCTCGCTCTGGATCTGCCTCGTGGCCATCTTGTAGACGTGGTTGCCGGAGGCGCCGCCGACGGATTCGAGTGCTTCGACGAGCGGCACCCCCGCGGCGAACATCGTCGAGAGCGTGCGCGTCCAGCGCGCGATCGTGGCCTTGCGCACGAGATCTCCGAACACCGGCATGCGCAACAGCACGCGATCCATGACGATCTGCACCTTCTCGGATCGCTTCCATGCCGTCATCAGTGCGTAGATTGCCGCGGCCAGCGCGCCGAAGAGGATGTACCAGTACGCCACGAAGAAATCCGACATGGCGATGACCATCACCGTGGGCGCGGGCAGGTCGGCCCCGAAGCTCTTGAAGATGTTCTTGAACTGCGGGATCACGAAAATCATGATCACCGCGGTGACGATGATCGCGACGATGACCACGGCGACCGGGTAGAACATCGCCGACTTGATCTTGCTCTTGATCGCGAGGATCTTTTCCTTGTAGGTGGCGAGCCGGTCTAGCAGCGCGTCGAGGATGCCTGCCTGCTCGCCCGCGGCGATCAGATTGCAGAACAGGCTGTCGAATTGCGCCGGGTGTGCGCGGAACGCCTGGCTCAGGCTGCTGCCGGTTTCCACGTCGTTGCGGATGTCCATCAGCATGCGGCCCAGCGCCGGGTTGCTCGCGCCCTTGGCGACGATGTCGAAGGACTGCAGCAGCGGCACGCCTGCCTTCATCATCGTCGCGAGCTGGCGCGTGAACAGGACGACGTCCTTCTCCTTGACGGAGCCGCCGCGCCGGAAGGTCCGCTTCTTGATCTTGCTGACCAGGATACCCTGGCGGCGCAGCGTGGTCTGCACCAGCGCCTCGCCGGCCGCTCGCATTTCGCCGCGCACCAGCTTGCCGTTCTTGTCCTTGCCCTCCCACAGGAACAGGGCTTCCTTGGCTGCGGCTTCCCTGCGTGCCGCTCTGGTCGTGGCTGCGGTTGCCATACGTTCCCCTGATCAGTCGTTGGTGGTGGCCAGGACTTCCTCGAGCGACGTCACACCCTGTTTGACCTTGAGCAGGCCCGACTGGCGCAGATCGCGCACGCCTTCGCGGCGCGCCTGATCGGCGATGTCGATCGCATTGCCGTTCGTCATGATGATGCGGGCGATCTCCTCGCTGACGGGCATCACCTGATAGATGCCCACCCGTCCCTTGTAGCCCGAGTTCTTGCAGCGCTCGCAACCGTTGGGGGCGAAAAGCTGCCAGTCGCCTTCGAGGTCCTCTTCGGTGAAGCCGGCCTGCAGCAGCGCTTCGGCCGGAACCGAGACCGGCTTCTTGCAGCTGCACAGGCGCCGCGCGAGCCGTTGCGCGGTGATCATGATGACGCTCGATGCGATGTTGAACGAGGCGATGCCCATGTTCGCGAGCCTCGTGAGCGTGCTCGGCGCGTCGTTCGTGTGTACCGTCGACAGCACCATGTGACCGGTCTGGGCGGCCTTGATCGCGATCTCGGCCGTTTCCAGATCGCGTATTTCGCCGACCATGATCACGTCCGGATCCTGGCGCAGGAAGGAACGCAGCGCGGCTGCGAAAGTCAGTCCCGCTTTCTCGTTGACGTTTACCTGGTTGATGCCGGCCATGTTGATCTCGGCGGGATCCTCGGCAGTGGAGATATTGACGCCGGGCTCGTTCAGCACGTTCAGACAGGTGTAGAGGGAGACCGTCTTCCCGCTGCCGGTCGGCCCGGTGACGAGGATCATGCCATAGGGGCGCGCGATCGCATCGAGCAGTGACTGCTTCTGGTCGGGTTCATAGCCGAGCGCATCGATTCCCAGCATCGCGCTGGAGGGATCGAGAATGCGCATGACGATCTTCTCGCCATGCACCGTGGGCAGCGTGCTCACCCGGAAATCGATCGCCTTGGTCTTCGACAGCACGAGCTTGAGCCGGCCGTCCTGGGGTACTCGCTTCTCGGCGATGTCCAGGCGCGAAACCACCTTGATGCGTGAGGCGATCTTTTCCCGGAGCACCAGCGGCGGCTGGGCGATCTCGCGCAGGATGCCGTCGGTGCGAAACCGGATCCGATAGAACTTCTCGTAAGGCTCGAAGTGGATGTCGGACGCGCCTTCATTGATCGCGTCGAGCAGGACCTTGTGGATGAAGCGCACGACGGGTGCGTCATCGACTTCGGCGGCTGCCGCATCGCCTGGTGTGGCGTCGGCATCCTCCGTGGCCAGATCGATCTCGCTCAGGTCCGTGCCGGTGAGGCTCTCGAGCGTGTCCTGGGTCGACTCGGAAAACCTGGCCACGAGCACGCCGAGCTTGTCCGCCTCCACGACGACCGGATCGACGATCATGCCGGTCTGGAAGCGGATTTCATCGAGTGCGCGCGTGTTGGTGGGATCTGCGAACGCGACCGCGAGCCGGTTTCCGCGCTTGGCCAGTGGGATGACCTGGTGAGTGCGGATCAGCTTCCGGTCGACGGCCTCGCGCGGGATGAAGGACTCATCGAACGCGGCCAGATCGAGCAGGGGGTAGCCGAAGGTCTCCGAGGCGAAGGCCGCGATCTCGCGGTGCTTCATCAGCCCGTTCGCGGCGACCTGCGAGACGAATCCATTGCCGTTTCCGGCGGCTTCGGCCGCACAGTTCTCCGCCTGTCTCTCGTTGAGACGGCCGTGCTGAACCAGCGCACGCGCCAGCCCGGTTAAAGCAGTTTGATCGGTCACCTGTATAGCCTGTTGATTTTCATCGTCTTGTGGCTACTCCGCCATTCATCATGCCCGCACGACATCATTTTGTAAAGACGGCATTCGGGGCGTGTCCTTGAGGCGGCTCCTCGTTCGGCGTAGGGCGGTACAGTCTCACCGTCTTGACCATCCTGTCCCGGCTGTGCACGACTTCCATCGGCACGTTCGCGATCTTGAGGCTCATGCCGGATTCGGGAATGTCCTGGAAATGTTCCAGGATCAGACCGTTGAGCGTCTTGGGTCCGCTGAGCGGCAGATCGAGTCCCAGTTTCCGGTTGAGTTCGCGCAGGCTGCGGCCACCGTCTACGAGAACCGACCCGCCCTCGTCCCAATCGAGCTTCGCCGTCTCGCCGGGCTGGTCGGTCGTGAATTTTCCGATCATCTCCTCGATCAGGTCCTCGAGCGTGACCAGGCCCTGGATCTCGCCGTATTCGTCTACGACCAGTGCCGCACGCTGCCGGCCTTCCTGGAAGTACTGGAGCTGGGTATATACGGGCGTGTTGCCGGGCACGAAATACGGTTGCACGAGCCGTTCGCGCAGCGACTCCGCGGTCAGTTCGCCCTCGACGAGCGCACCGAGTACCCTGCGTTCGTGAAGGATGCCGATCACGTTTCCGGGATCGCCGTCGTAGACCGGAAGCCGCCGGTGATAGCTGGTTGCCAGTCGATCCCTGATCTGTGCGATCGGCGCACGGATGTCGATGGCCTCGATCTGTCCCCGGGGCGTCATGACGTCTTCCACCGTGATGTCCTCGAGCTCGAACAGGTTCAGCAGGATGCTCTTGTGTTTCTGCGGAATGAAGTGTCCCGACTCGAGCAGGATCACGCGCAGTTCTTCGGCCGACAGACGGGGCGCCTGCTGCGTCTGGCCGGGCCTCAGGCGCAGCAGCGAGAGCAGCGCCGCCACGAAGAGATTGACGAAGCCGACTGCCCAATTGAACGCCTTGAGCAACGGAGTCAGCGCGAAGCCCACCACCGGTGCCAGACGATCTGCGTAGGTGGCGCCGATCACCTTGGGCGTGATCTCGGAGAACACGAGGAGCAGGAGGGTGACTGCGACCGTGCCTGCCCCGAGCGCCCAATTCTCGTCGCCGAACAGCTCGATCGCAATGACGCTGGCAAGTGTCGCGGCCCCCGCATTGATGAGATTGTTGAACAGCAGAATGACGCCCAGCAGCTTGTCCGTCGTTCCGAGCAGCTCCAGTGCGAGCCGGGCTCCGGTCTCGCCGTTCGCCGCGCGGGCCTTGAGCCGATAACGGTTCGCCGCCATCATCGCGGTCTCCGCCATCGAGAAACACGCAGACAGGATCAGCAGGCAGAACAGCGCGATACCCAGCGCCGTGAACGAGTAGTCGTACAAGGAGTGCGAATCGGACCGGAACGGGAACGAAAGCAGTATCCCGAGCGGTTGCGGGCCTGTCAACCGCGGCCCAGGATCACCTCGAGCACGAAACGGCTGCCCACGTAGGCGAGCAACAAGGCGCTGAATCCGGCGAGCGTCCATTTGAGCGCGGTGCGCCCACGCCAGCCGCGAACGAACCTCCCCGTCAGCAGACCGGCGAAGATGATCCAGGAGACGAACGCGAACACCGTCTTGTGATCGAACTGCACCGGCCTGCCGAACACCTCCTCCGAGAACAGGACGCCGGATCCCAGCGTCAGCGTCAGCAGGGCGAACCCGATCCCGATGAGCCGGAACAGCAGCGTTTCCATCGTCAGCAACGGAGGCAGATTGGCGAGGGCGCGCGACAGGCGTCCCTTGTGCAATCGTCTTTCGGCGACCGCCATCAGCGCGGCGTGCATGGCGGCGAGCGTAAACAATCCGTAGGCGAACATCGCCACCAGGAAATGCGCGCGAAACAACGGCAATGCCGCCCGGGTGAGCTCGTGCTGGGCGGGGAAGGCGATCGGCAGCAGTGCGGCGAGCGCCGCCGCAGGCAGCACCATCATCTGCAGGCCTTCGGTTCGCGCGAACCAGCTCTGGATCCAGTAGAAGACCAGTGCGAGCCACAGCACCAGCGCGACCGCGAGCCCGAACCCGAATTGCATGTACGGTCCGGGGAACAACTCGCCGAACAGACCGAAGCCGTGGACGGTGAGACCCGCAGACAGCACCAGCCTTTCCCAGGCTCGGGTGCCGCGCGAAGGCATCGCCGGATCGCGCCAGCGACTGCGCCAGAAATGCACACCGAGCAGGCCGTAAAGGGTGGCGGGAACGACTTGAAGTAGAATCGTCGGCATTCGGAAATTCTACTCTAGCGGTCTCGAATGTTCGACAACCTCACTGAGCGGCTCGCGCGGGTCGTCAAGACGCTGCGCGGTCAGGCTCGTCTGACGGACGAGAATATCGCTCAGGCATTGCGCGAGGTTCGCATGGCGCTGCTCGAGGCCGATGTCGCCCTGCCGGTGGTCAAGGACTTCATCGCGCACGTGCGCGAGAAGGCGCAGGGGCAGGAGGTCGTCGGCAGCCTCACGCCGGGCCAGGCGCTCGTGGGCGTCGTTCACCGCGAACTGGCCGAGCTGATGGGTGGCCGTCACACCGGACTCGATCTGGCCGTGCAGCCGCCGGCCGTCATCCTGATGGCGGGGCTGCAGGGGGCGGGCAAGACGACGACGGTGGGAAAGCTCGGCGTGTCGCTCCGGGAGCGTGGCAGGAAGAAGGTGCTGGCGGTGAGCACCGATGTCTATCGACCGGCCGCGATCGAACAGCTTCGGCTGGTGGCCAGCCAGGCCGGGATCGATTTCTTCCCGTCGCAGGCCGGGGAACGAGCCGGCGCGATCGCCGCTGCGGCGCTCGATCATGCGAGGAGCCATTATTACGATGTCCTGCTGGTCGACACGGCCGGCCGGTTGCATATCGACGAGCCGATGATGCGCGAAATCGTCGAACTGCACGCAACGCTCAAACCGGTCGAGACCCTGTTCGTCGTCGACGCGATGCAGGGTCAGGATGCGGTCAATACCGCGCGGGCCTTCAACGAGGCACTGCCGCTGACCGGCATCATCCTGACCAAGCTCGACGGCGATGCGCGCGGTGGTGCGGCGCTATCGGTGCGACAGGTCACCGGCAAGCCGCTGAAGTTCGCCGGTACCGGCGAGAAGCTCGACGCACTGGAGGAGTTCCACCCGCAGAGGATGGCGGCGCGCATTCTCGGCATGGGCGACATCCTCGGGCTGGTCGAGGAGGCGCGCAAGAGCGTGGATCAGGACAAGGCGCGGGAGTTTGCGCGCAAGGTCAAGACCGGCAAGAAGTTCGACCTCGACGACTTCAAGGAGCAGATGAGCCAGATGCGCAAGATGGGCGGTTTGTCTGCGATGCTCGACAAACTGCCGGCGCAGTTCGGGCAGCTGGCACAACGGGCGGGGGGCGCGATCGACGATCGGGCCATACGGCGCATCGAAGGCATCATCGACTCGATGACTCCGCATGAGCGCGCCAAGTCCGAACTGATCAAGGCGAGCCGGAAGCGGCGTATCGCAGCAGGCGCCGGTGTCAGCGTTCAGGAGGTCAATCGCCTGCTCAACCAGTTCGAGCAGGCGCAGAAGGTCATGAAGCAGTTCTCCCGCGGCGGCCTGCAGAAGATGATGCGCGGCATGAAGGGCTTGTTGCCGGGGATGTGACGATGCCGCGCGGGTACCGGCTCGGGCAACGCGGTCGCCCGCTCGCCGCTCAGCGCTGCGCCAGCTTCTGCGCCGTGTAGCGCCATTGGCGCTCCCATGCGGCGCGGACCATGTCGGGATATTCCGGCTGGCCCATGCTGCCGTTGTAGCGGCCGAGCGCGCGGAACAGGTCGCCCTTCTCGATGTCCAGGTAGTGGCGCAGGATCGTGCAGCCATAGCGCAGGTTGGTGCGCAGATGGAACAGGTTGTCATCCCTGCGGCCGATCAGCTTGACCCAGAACGGCATCACCTGCATGTAACCGCGCGCTCCCGAACGCGAGATCGCGTACTTGCGGAAATTGCTCTCGACCTGTATCAGCCCGAGCACGAGCTGCGGATCGAGACCGGCGCGGGTGGCCTCGTAATGGACGGTCTTCAGCAATTCGAGCCGGTACCGGCGATCGGGAATGCGTGATTCGAGCCGGCGCGACATCTCCGCGATCCAGGCGATCTTTTCCTCGACGCTCGGGAATGTCGGCTCGGGAGACGCGCGGTCGGAGATGGCGGCATGCAACGCTGCCTGCACGCTGGCGGCAAGCGGCTCGTATCGCTGCGCGCCCGCCCACGCATTCGCGCATCCGAGCAGCAGCAACACGCATGCCGCGACCTTCATTGGCGTGACCTTCATTGGCGTGACAATGTGAATTGCGCGATCTCGCCCAGTGCGACCCGCTGTGCCGTGGGGTCGCGCCGCCCCTGGTATTCTGCCACGCCTTCGCGCAGCCCCCGCTCCCCGATCACGATGCGGCGCGCAATGCCGATCAGTTCAGCGTCGGCAAACAGGACCCCCGGCCGTTCGTCGCGGTCGTCGAGCAGGACGTCCGCTCCCATGCTCGACAGGGATTCGTACAATCGGTCCGCCTCGCTTCGCACCGCGACGCTCTTGTGGTAGCCGACGGGCACGATCGCGACGTCGAACGGCGCAATCGGCTGCGGGAAGATGATTCCGCGCTCATCGCAGTTCTGTTCGATCGCCGCCCCCACGATGCGGCTGACCCCGATGCCGTAGCAGCCCATTTCCATGGGCCGTTCGCGACCGGACTCGTCGAGGAAAGTCGCCTTCATGGATTCGGCATAACGGGTGCGCAACTGGAAGATGTGGCCGACCTCGATCCCCCGCAGGATTTCCAGCGTTCCCGCACCGTCCGGGCTCGGATCGCCGGCAACGACGTTGCGAAGGTCGAACACATGCGCCGGCTCCGCGAGATCGCGTCCCCAGTTGACGCCGGTCAGGTGGTAGCCGGGTTCGTTCGCGCCGCACACGAAGTCGCTCATCCGGGAAACCGTCCGGTCCGCGATCACCGAAACCGCCGCACCGACCGGGCCGATGTACCCGGGGCGGCAGCCGAGATGGCGTTCGATTTCCTCGTCGGTCGCAAATCGGAACGGCGACAGGAACGGTATTTTGGCGACCTTGATTTCATTGAGGGTGTGATCCCCGCGCAGCAGCAGCAGATGGAAGTCCTCATCGTGCATGATCGCGATGGCTTTCACCGTCCGGCTCGTCGCGATCCCCAGAAACTCGGCCACCTCCTCGCAGCGGGTCTTGCCCGGTGTGGCCGTCCTGACCATCGGCTCGCGCGCACCGGCGCGGGCGAGCGCCGGCGCGACGGCTTCGGCAAGCTCGACGTTTGCCGCGTACTCGGAACCGGGGCAGAACGCGATCGCATCCTCGCCGGAGTCGGCCAGCACGTGGAACTCGTGGGATCCCGTTCCACCGATCGCGCCGGTATCCGCGGCCACGGCGCGGAAGCGCAGGCCGAGCCGCGTGAAGATGCGCGAGTAGGTGTCGTACATGTTCCGGTATTCGCGCTGGAGGTCTTCGAAATCCGCATGGAAGGAATATCCATCCTTCATCAGGAATTCGCGCCCGCGCATGACGCCGAAGCGCGGCCGGATCTCGTCCCGGAACTTGGTCTGGATCTGGTAGAAGTGTCGGGGTAGTTGCCGGTAGCTGCGAATCTCGCGGCGCACGATGTCGGTGATGACCTCTTCATGGGTCGGTCCGAAACAGAACTCGCGCTGATGCCGGTCGCGGATACGCAACAGTTCCGGCCCGTACTTCTGCCAGCGGCCGGATTCCTGCCACAGTTCGGCGGGTTGCACGGCAGGCATCGACAGCTCCAGGGCGCCGGCACGGTTCATCTCCTCGCGTATGATGTTCTCGACCTTGCGCAGCACGCGCAACCCGAGTGGCATCCAACTGTAGATTCCTCCCGCGACCCGCTTCACCAGGCCCGCGCGGATCATCAGCTTGTGACTGATGATCTCGGCGTCCGAGGGCGCTTCCTTGAGTGTCGACAAATGAAATCGTGAAGCTCGCATGGATGGCCGGCAGGAATGAAGTCCGCGCAATTCTACTTCACTCCTCTGGCTGCTACGCCATGGCTGACGGGTCGCGGTCGGCGCCGGCCAAGGGAAAGTGCTCCGGGAATACGGCTGCGAGGTGCGTCGAGTTCCGCCGAGTTCCGTGCGGTGCGACCCATCCGGGCGGTGCGCTTAACATTGCGTGCGAATTGTGGAAGAATCGGTCAAGATCAATTTCACCTGGTTGGCTCATGCTCGATCGTGACGGCTATCGCCCGAACGTCGGCATCGTTCTGGTCAACGGCAGGGGCGAGGTCTTCTGGGCAAAACGGGTTCGCGAGCACGCCTGGCAGTTTCCGCAAGGCGGCATCAACCATGGGGAGTCTCCGGTTGAGGCGATGTACCGCGAGCTGCATGAAGAAATCGGCTTGCGGCCGGAACATGTGCGGATCCTCGGGCGCACCCGCGATTGGCTGCGCTACGACGTGCCGAGGCAGTGGCTGCGGCGCGAATGGCGTAGCAACTATCGCGGGCAGAAGCAGATCTGGTTCCTGCTGCGCCTGGTCGGGCGCGAATGCGACGTATGCCTGCGCGCCAGCGACCATCCGGAATTCGACGCCTGGCGTTGGGCGGCATACTGGGCGCCGCTCGAATCGGTGATCGAGTTCAAGCGCGAGGTGTATCGGCGAGCGCTCGGCGAACTCGAGCGGCTGGTTGCCGGTCACGCGCGCGATGCATCGGGTTCACCGCCGCAGTCCGACCTCGAGCCCATCGACGATTGCCGTCCGACGCGAGTTCGTGGCGCGCGCCGGCATTGAGTTGCGCGCTTCGACGGTCCGAGGTTGACGAGCGAGGTCCGTTTATTTAAACTTGATCTAAATTCGCACCCCGAGCGAATTTCCCGAGTGTGTTCAGAAAGGAGACAACCATGCAATTGAAGGGATCGAAGACCGAAGGAAACCTGAAGGCGGCGTTCGCAGGCGAGTCGCAGGCGAACCGGCGTTACCTGTATTTTGCGGCGAAGGCCGACGTGGAGGGTCAGAACGACGTGTCGGCGGTATTCCGCTCGACCGCGGAAGGCGAAACCGGACATGCCCACGGCCACCTGGAGTATCTGGAAGCCGTCGGAGATCCTGCCACCGGGTTGCCGATCGGCCGCACGCGTGACAACCTGGCTTCGGCAGTCGCGGGAGAGACCCACGAGTACACCGACATGTACCCGGGCATGGCGAAAGTCGCCCGCGAAGAGGGATTCGAAGAAATCGCGGACTGGTTCGAAACGCTGGCCAAGGCCGAGCGTTCGCATGCGAACCGGTTCAAGAAGGCGCTCGACAATCTTTCCGACTGAGCGGCGCTGGATCGATCGGGCGAGGCGCGGTGTCCCCGCGCCTTTTTTTCCGGGTTCGGCTTTTCGAGACGGAGGCAGGAAGCGTGCGCGAGGGCAGTCTGGAGGCACCGAAGCGTCATCCGGTCGATTGGAAACGGCCCGAGTATTACGACGAGCAGAAGCTGTTTCCGGAGCTGCATCGGGTGTTCGACATCTGTCATGGATGCCGCCGCTGCGTCAATCTGTGTACCGCGTTCCCGAGGCTGTTCGATCTCATCGATGAGGGCCCATCGGGAGAGCTCGACGCCGTCGCTCGTGAGCGCTACTGGGAGGTGGTCGATCGGTGCTATCTGTGCGATCTGTGCTTCATGACCAAGTGCCCGTACGTTCCGCCGCACGAATGGAACGTCGACTTTCCGCATCTGATGCTGCGCGCGAAGGCCGTCAAATTCAAAAAGGGTGCGACGCGTTTCCGCGACCGGTTGCTGACCAGTACCGATGCCATCGGTCGGCTGGCGGCGATTCCGGTCGTCGCGCAGGCCGTCAACGCAGTCAACGCCAACGGTCCGGCGAGATCGCTGATGCAGACGGTGCTCGGCATACATCGCAGCCGCAAGCTGCCGCCCTATGCACCGGCGAAGTTCCGCTCGGCCAACAAGGCGAATGCGGGCTTCGCGGCCAGGTCCGGCGAACGTACGCCCGGTAAGGTGGCGTTGTTCGCCACCTGCTACATCACCTACAACGAACCGGGGATAGGGCGTGACCTGCTGCGCGTGCTGGAACACAACGAAATCCCGGTCGTCATGGCCCGCAAGGAGGCATGCTGCGGGATGCCGAAGCTGGAGCTGGGTGATCTCGATTCCGTGCAGCGGCTGAAGGAAGCCAACGTTCCGGGGCTGGCGCGATTCGCTCGCGACGGCTGCGCGATCCTCACGGCCATTCCCTCCTGCACGCTGATGTTCAAGCAGGAACTGCCCTTGCTGTTCCCGGAGGACGAGGACGTGCTGGCCGTTGCCGAAGCCATCTACGATCCGTTCGAGTACCTGATCCTGCGCCACCGCGACGGACTGCTGAAGACGGATTTCGATCGTCCGCTGGGCCGGGTCAGCTATCACATCCCCTGCCACGCGCGGGTGCAGAACATCGGCCAGAAGACGCGCGAGCTGCTTCAGCTCGTGCCGGGAACGACGGTCAATACCGTCGAGCGTTGCGCAGGACACGATGGAACCTGGGGCGTCAAGCAGGAGTTTTTCGACCAGTCGATGAAGATCGGCAAGCCGGTTTTCAAGCTGATGGCGGCGGACGCACCGGATTTCCTCAGCTCCGACTGCCCGATCGCCGCGCGTCACATCGAGCAGGGAATCGGTGAGCCGTCCGCCGGCGGGGCTGCGGCGCGGCGCGCGCACCCGCTCAGCCTGCTTCGCATGGCTTACGGGCTCGATTAGGAGGAACGGATGCCGCGCATCACCGCGGACAGCCTGTTGTCGCTCGAGGCGTACTCGAAACAGCGCGCACAATTTCGGGCAAAGGTGATTGCCCACAAGAAGAGCCGCACCGTGCGACTGGGAGATTGCGTCACGTTGATCTTCGAGGACGAACTGACGGTACGCTATCAGGTCCAGGAGATGCTGCGCGTCGAGCGGATCTTCGATGAAAAGGGCATACGCGACGAGCTCGACACGTACAACGCGCTCGTTCCGGACGGCCGCAATCTCAAGGCGACCATGATGATCGAGTATCCGGACCCGGCCGAGCGGCGGATCCGGCTCGGCAAGCTGATCGGGGTGGCGGACCGGGTCTGGATCCGGGTCGAGGGTTGTCCGCCGGCCTGGGCCATCGCCGACGAGGATCTCGATCGGGAGACGGAGGACAAGACGTCGTCCGTGCATTTTCTTCGCTTTGAACTGTCCGGCGCGATGCGGCGCGCCCTCCATGCGGGCGCCGCATTGTCGGTCGGTGTGGACCACCCCGAGTTTTCGCAGCGGATCGAGCCGATCGACGCGGCCGTGCGCGATTCGCTGGCGAGCGATCTGGAATGAGAAGGTGGCTCGCGGCCGTCGCGGTGTCGTCGGCCTTCGGGGGATGGGTGCTTGCGGCGGACGAGGACGGCGAACCGTGGCGCGAAACCCAGGTACCACCTCCCGCGTTCCCGTCGCCGGAGAACCTGATCGAATTTTCGGCCGGACCGGCCGCTACGGCCCGATTCATGATCGACGGATCGTCGCTTTCGGTCGGCGAGGACGGGGTGATACGGTTCGTTCTGGTCATCAGGACCGCCGGAGGTGCCACCAACGTGAGTTTCGACGGCATCCGTTGCGACACGCGCGAGCGCAGGGCGTATGCCTACGGCCGCGATGACCGGAGCTGGCACGCAGTAGCCGAGGCCCGTTGGGTTCCGGTGAACGCAGGCGGCTCGAACAGCCCGTATGCGGCCTTGTACCGCTATTATTTCTGCGCCGATGGCAGCGCCGTGCGGGACGCGGACGAAGCGAGGCGCTCGCTTTCGCGCAAGAACTTTTCTCCAGGATATTGAACCAGGATCGTCGATCGGCCGGCCCTTCGGGACTGCACGGGCGCCGGCGGCCGCCTTGCGGCGTGTTGCCGCCCGTCGTGCGTGCCCATGGCTTGCGCGATCGGCGGTTCGCCGTATGACGATGCGCTCGAAACGCGCAACGGCCTCCTCGTGCCCCGTAAAGGGCGATCCGGACTGAGCCCAGATTGTCCATTAGACCGGGCAGAGGCTGTTTGAGGGCAGTTACCCCTACCGCATTTGCCCTACGCGGCGGCTTGGGGCCTGCGGGCGGCATCTTTGCGCCCGCGCTCCTCGCCGATAGACACGGTTATCGGCTCGTCGCGCGAACGCAGCCCTGCTCGCCCTCGGCTGCCCGATCCGCTCGCGTTCCAATGGACAATCTGGGCTGAGTTGTCATGGACCGCGCGATCCTGCAGTTCGACCGATTGTTGCGGACGATCTTCGCGCATGGCCGATCCACGCGCTCGATCGGCGAGGGCTTGCCGGATGTGACCCTGCCGGATGCGCAAAGACGCCATGTGGCCGCACTGATGCGAGTCGATCACTGCGGCGAGGTTTGCGCGCAGGCGCTCTACCAGGGGCAAAGCCTGACCGCGGGCGATCCGGCGCTCGCCGCCGCGTTGCAGCGTGCCGCCGACGAGGAAACCGACCATTTGGTCTGGACCGGAATGCGCCTGAAGGAACTGGGCGGGCGCCCGAGCGTGCTCAATCCGCTCTGGTACGCGGGCGCCTTTGCGATGGGCGCACTGGCGGGCCGTGCCGGACGGGCATGGAATCTCGCGTTCGTCGCGGAAACGGAACGGCAGGTCGAGGAACACCTGAGCGACCATCTGGAAAGGCTGCCTGCGGCCGACGGCAAGTCGCGTGCCATCCTCGAGCGGATGAAGGCGGATGAAATCCGGCACGGCCGGACCGCAACGGCGCTCGGTGCGCGGCAGATGCCGCCCGTGGTCCGGCTCGCGATGAAAATGGCCTCGCGGGTGATGACCCGGACCGCGTACTGGATTTGAGCCGCGCGGTCAGTCCGGGACGATTTCCACGTCGTGGGTGATCTGGGCGGTCTTGGCCAGCATCGCCGAAGCGGAGCAGTATTTCTCGGCCGACAGGGCGACGGCGCGTTCGACGGCATCGGCCTTCAGATCCTTCCCGCGAATCGTGTAATGCAGGTGGATGCGGGTGAAGACCTTGGGGTCGGACTGCGCACGCTCGGCCTTCAGGCTGACCTCGCAACCGGTGATCCGTTGCCGGCCACGCTTCAGGATGAGTACGACGTCGTAGGCTGAACACCCGCCGGTTCCTGCGAGCAGCAGCTCCATCGGGCGCGGCGCCAGATTCTGTCCGCCACCCTCCGCTGCGCCATCCATGACGACCATGTGTCCGCTCGACGTCTGCGCGGCGAAGCTCATTCCGCCGATCCAGCGGATCTTGCATTCCATGGCGCACCTCCTGCAGGGGATTCTAACCCGCAACGCCCCGGTGGCGTTCGCGCGGCGCGGGTCGTGCGCGGCCTTGCGTGCCACGATGGTCCTGACGCTGCCGGTTCTCTGTCGGTGCAAGAAAGGCGCAGCCGGACGGGCTCCGGTACCCTGTCATTGCGAGGAGGGCGAAGCTCCCACGAAGCGATCTCGCGCGAAGCGCGCCGTGACCGTCCGGTACGCCGGGAGATTGCTTCGTCGCTTCCCTCCTCGCAATGGCGGGGAACGAGATCGGACTTGCAGTGATGCGTTGCGGCAAACAAACCAACGCTATCGCTGTGTAGACTCACGTACGGACCTTGCAGATCCTGCCGATACGATGACGTACGCAGAACATATGCTATTAAACAATAGGTTACGACCAACCCCTCATTTCTGATGGCATGATAAGTAAAATGATAGTGCGACGCACAAAAAAGAGCTTGCATTTCTTCCCGGACTCAGTGACAATGCACGCAGTTCGATGCTTCATGCATCCAGGTTTTGTCTCCTCCACCCTCCTCCTTTGGTGTGGATTTCGCGCAATCCTTCGGGGTTGCGCTTTTTTTTCGCGCGCGCGTCCGCGATTCGTTGCTTCGAGGCTGCCTGGTCGCCCGTTCGTTTGACACCCGTCGTCGGCTTGCAATACAATCCGCCGCTTTCCGCATCTGCCCAAGCATCCCAAATGAAGACGTTCTCGGCCAAGCCGGAAGAGGTAAAACGCGACTGGTACGTCATCGACGCGGCCGACAAGGTCCTCGGCCGTCTCGCCGTGGAGGTGGCGCGGCGCCTGCGCGGCAAGCACAAGCCGGAATTTACGCCGCATGTGGATACGGGCGACTATCTGATCGTGGTGAACGTCGACAAGCTGCGCGTGACCGGCGACAAGTCGGAGCAGAAGAAATACTTCCGGCACAGCGGCTATCCGGGTGGCATCTACGAGGCCAATTTCTCCAAGCTGCACAAGCGTTTCCCGGGTCGGGTCCTCGAAAAGGCGGTGAAAGGAATGTTGCCGAAAGGACCTCTCGGGTATGCGATGCTCAAGAAACTGAAGGTTTACTCCGGCGGAGACCATCCGCACCAGGCGCAACAGCCGAAGGCGTTGGCGATCTGAGGAAGGCATAGGGCGATGGCTGCGACGAATTCAAACTGTGGGACGGGACGGCGCAAGACCGCGGTGGCCCGGGTTTTGATGAGACGGGGGACCGGGAAGATCCTGGTCAATGGCAAACCGGTCGACGAGTACTTCGGCCGCGAGACCGGGCGTATGATCGTTCGGCAGCCGCTGGAACTGGTCGAACGTTCGGGCGACTTCGACATTTTCGTCAACGTGAACGGCGGCGGTGAATCCGGCCAGGCAGGCGCAGTGCGACACGGCATCACCCGAGCCCTGATCGACTACGACGAATCGCTCAAGCCGGCATTGCGCAAGGGCGGTTTTGTGACCCGCGATGCGCGAGAGGTGGAGCGCAAGAAGGTCGGTCTGCACAAGGCTCGTCGGCGCAAACAGTTCTCCAAGCGCTGAGGCAGACCTGGAAAGAGCCGCCGCAAGGGCGGCTTTTTTCTTCGTGCGCCTGTGAAGCGAGCGTTCCAGGCTTGCCGTGACGGGAGCAGGAGGTCGGGATGATCAAGGTCGGCGTCGTCGGAGCGACGGGTTATACGGGTGCGGAGCTGCTGCGCCTGCTCGCCCAGCATCCGGAAGTCCGGCTCGAGGCGGTCACGTCCCGCGGCCAGGCGGGCATCGCGGTTTCGGAACTTTTTCCCAGTCTGCGTGGACGCGTCGGCCTGTCGTTTTCCGATCCGTCGGACGGCGTCCTGAACGAGTGTAATCTGGTGTTTTTCGCGACCCCGAACGGTGTTGCGATGAAACAGGCCGGAGCCCTGCTCGAGGCGGGAGTCAAGGTCATCGACCTCGCTGCCGACTTCCGCATCCGCGATGTCGCCGAATGGCAGCGGTGGTACGGCATGCCCCATGCCGCGCCGCAACTGCTCGCCGAGGCCGTCTATGGGTTGCCGGAGATCAATCGGGAGCGAATCCGGCACGCCCGGCTCGTCGCCAATCCCGGTTGTTATCCGACGGCGGTCCAGCTCGGCTTCCTGCCGCTGGTCGAGGCCGGCGTGGTCGACCTGGACTGCCTGATCGCGGACGCCGCGTCCGGTGTCTCCGGTGCCGGACGCAAGGCCGAGATCGGCAGCCTGTTCGGCGAAACCGCGGACAGCTTCAAGGCCTACGCGGTGCCCGGTCACCGGCATCTGCCTGAAATTCGCCAGGGATTGTCGGCTGCGGCGCGCCGTGGCGTCGGTCTGACCTTCGTTCCCCATCTCGCGCCGATGATACGCGGCATCCATGCCACGCTTTATGCGAAAGTGATTTCCCGCGTGGACATTCGCGAGCTCTACGAGGAGCGTTACCGGGGCGAGCCGTTCGTCGACCTGATGCCGGAAGGCAGCCACCCGGATACCCGTTCGGTGAGGGCCTCCAATGTTTGCCGGATCGCGCTGCACCGTCCGCAGGCAGGCGACATGCTGGTCGTTCTTTCGGTGATCGACAATCTGGTCAAGGGGGCGGCCGGTCAAGCGGTGCAAAACATGAATCTCCTGTTCGGGTTCGACGAATGCGCTGGGCTTACGCAGATTCCCGTGCTTCCCTGATCCTGCGCCGCTGGCTGGCGCGGCTGGGCGTCGGCGCGCCGCGCATGGCCGTGCGCACGCAGCTGCCCTGGACCATGCGGGGCTTCGTCTGGGGCGTCGCGCTGGCGCTCGCCGTGGCAGCGGGCGGCTGGCTGTTCGACGCCGGGCGCCGGTCCGGCGGGTTCGATCAGGTCGAATCCGCTCGTCAGGTACAGGCGTTACGGGGCAGGATCTGGGATCTCGAGCGGGAGACCGCCAAGCTGCGCGCGATCGCCCATGCGTCGGAGAGCAATCTCAAGATGGAGCGTGCGGCGCAGGACCAATTGGCTGCCGAATTGCGGGCGTTGCAGGACGAAAACGCCAGGTTGAAGCAGGACATGGCGTTCTTCGACAATCTCGAAGCCGCGAGTGCGGGGGGCGCGTCCGGCCCGTCCATCGACCGCCTGCAGGTCGAGCCCGATTCGGTTACCGGCCAGTATCGGTATCGAATGCTGTTGGTATATCGATCCACCGACCGGAGCCCTCGGTACTCCGGCTCGTACGAGCTGCATGTCGCGCTGGAGCGTTCCGGCAAGCGTGCTATGATGGTTTTGCCGCAGGGGTCCGGCACCGACAGCGCACGATTCAGGCTGGACTTCCGCTATTTTCGCAGCGTCAGCGGCGTGTTTCGAGTACCCGATGGCAGCCGGGCCCTGAGCGTGGAAGTCAAGCTGCTTCAGCGTGGCGCCGTCAAGGCGTCGCAGACCGTGCTGCTGTGACCGGGTTCGTCCATCGGGGTGGGTGCAGGGCCGCGGGGCTGCCAAACGGATTATCTGGATTCACCCTGGAGGGCCGCGATGTTTTTCGGGAAAACGCGGAAACGGCAAGGTCGCATCGATAGTCTGATCGGTGCAGGCACGCGGATCGACGGCAATGTCACGTTCGTCGGAGGGCTTCGTATCGATGGCCGGGTACACGGAAACGTGGTCGGCGAGGCCGAGTCCTCCAGTACGCTGGTCGTCAGCGAGCACGGCGTGGTCGAGGGCGAGGTGCGGGCGTCTCACTGTGTCATCAACGGTTCGGTCGCAGGTCCGATCCACGCGGTGGAGTTCCTGGAACTCCAGGCGGGTGCGCGAGTCACAGGGGACGTGACTTATTCGAACCTGGAGATGCACAAGGGTGCCGCAGTCGAGGGGCGTCTGGTTCGCCAGGTCACACCGGAGAGAGCCCTGAAGCTTGCATCGAGTCATTGACCGGGCGCCGGTGGACCCGGATAATGGATCACGGATCAACGTTCAAGGAGTGATGGATGAATGCCGCGACTGAAATGCCCGTTCCCGTGATCTTCACCGATTCGGCCGCCACCAAGGTCAGACAGCTCATCGAGGAGGAGGGCAACGCGACCCTGAAGCTTCGCGTTTTCGTCACCGGCGGCGGATGCTCGGGTTTCCAGTATGGGTTCACGTTCGAGGAATCGACGAACGAGGATGACACCGTCCTGGAGAAGAACGGTGTGACGCTGCTGATCGATCCGATGAGCTATCAGTATCTGGTGGGCGCGGAAATCGACTACCAGGAAGGGCTGGAGGGGGCGCAGTTCGTCATCAAGAATCCGAACGCCACCAGCACCTGCGGCTGCGGTTCGTCGTTCTCCGCCTGATTCTCCGTTGGACGTTCCGACGCGGCGAGGGCGGGTTCGGCCCTAGCCGCGTTCGTATCCCGGTCACGCCGGATAGATCGCGCCGAGCACGCGCGGTCCGCTGGCCCCGGTTGCGCCCGGCACGTTTCCGGGCCGGCCTTCCATCGCGCATTTGGCGAGCCACGCGAACGCTGCCGCCTCGACCTGTTCGGCAGCGATTCCGGCAGCATCGGTGGTGCGCACGCGGGCATCGGGAATCCGCTGCGCGAGGCGCTTCAACAGCGTTGCGTTGCGCGCTCCGCCGCCGCAAACCAGTATTTCGCCTGCTCCGCCACACCATCGGTCGATCGCCTGCGCAGCGCTCGTCGCGGTAAATTCCAACAGCGTCGCCTGGACGTCCGCGGGGTCTTCCGTTCCGCCTAGAAGCGATTCGACCCACGGCAGATCGAACTGCTCCTGCCCGCAGCTCTTCGGTGGCCCGAGGGCGAGAAAGGGGTGCTTCATCATCGACGCGAGCAATCCCGCGAGTGGCTTGCCGCGCGCCGCAACTTCCCCGTTCTCGTCGTACCGCCTGCCGAATTTCGCCTCGATCCACGCGTCCATCAGCGTATTGCCGGGTCCGCAGTCGAAGCCGCCGGCGCCGCGGTCGAACGGGAGATCGGTCAGATTGGCGATTCCGCCCAGATTCAAAACGATGCGATGGCGATCCGGATCACGGAATACCGCTTCGTGGAAAGCGGGTACCAACGGAGCGCCCTGGCCGCCGGCAGCCAGATCGCGGCTGCGGAAGTCGGCCACTACCGTGATGCCCGTCAGCTCCGCGAGCATCGCGGCGTTGCCGATCTGGATCGAGTAGCCGAGCTCGGGACGATGGCGGACGGTCTGTCCGTGGCATCCGATCGCCGCGATGCGGGATTCTCCGTTCGGTCCCGTCGACAGCAGGCCGGAAACACACCGCGCGTAGGTTTTCGCGAGTTGTGCCGCTGCAAGGGCGGCCCGGTTCAGTTCATCGTCGCCTGGGACGCGCAGCCGACGAAGTGCGTCGCGCAGTTCGTCGGAGTAGGCCAGGTGAAACGACCGGACCACGCGGCAGGGCGCGGCCGACAAATCGACGAGGACGGCGTCCACACCGTCCAGGCTGGTGCCCGACATCAGCCCGACATACAGATCTGGGCGTGCGGCCACGGATCAGCCCAGATTGTCCATTGGAACGCGAGCGGATTGGGCAGCCGAGGGCGAGCAGGGCTGCGTTCGCGCGACGAGCCGATAACCGTGTCTATCGGCGAGGAGCGCGGGCGCAAAGATGCCGCCCGCAGGCCCCAAGCCGCCGCGTAGGGCAAATGCGGTAGGGGTAACTGCCCTCAAACAGCCTCTGCCCGGTCTAATGGACAATCTGGGATCAGTTCAGGGACGCGAGATCGACGGTCCGGATCAAGTTCAAACGCGACGCAAGCGGATCGATCCGTTCGCGGAACGCGACGAGCTCGCGTTGATCGAGCGGACTTGCGGCAGGCACGCCGGCGGTCATCGGATTTCTGAATTGACCGTTGATGCGGAACTCGTAATGCAGGTGCGGCCCGGTCGCCAGTCCGGTCGCGCCGACATACCCGATCACATCTCCCTGGACGACCCGGGCACCCTTGCGGATGCCGGGTACGAAGCCGTTCAGGTGCGCGTACAGCGTCGAATACGGCTTCGCGTGTCGGATGACGACGACATTTCCGTATCCAGTCTGGCGCCCGGCGAACTCGACGACGCCGTCTCCGCCGAGCCCAAGCCTGCCTCCGCTGGCTGCGGCATAGTCGATCCCGTTATGCGCACGCCATTTCTGGAGCACCGGATGGAAGCGCATCGCGAACCCGGAAGTGATGCGCGAGAACTCCAGGGGCGAGCGCAGAAATGCGCGCCTGAGGCTCTGTCCGTCGGCGCCGTAATAGCCTTCCCTTCCGTCCGGTGCGCGATAGTTGAAGGCCCGATAGGTCTTGCCCTGATTGGTGAATTCTGCGGCGAGGATCCGGCCACTGCGCACCGGCCGTCCCAGCGCGTACTTCATTTCGTAGACCAACGCAAAACGGTCTCCGCGGCGCAGATCCCGGTGGAAGTCGATGTGTCCGCCGAAGATCTCCGCGAGTTGCATCGTGACTGCATCGGGCAATCCGATCGCATCGGTCGCACCGAACAGTGAGCTTCTGATCTCCCCGCTCGCCATCAGTAACCTGGTGTCGAACTGCAACGATTGCTGCGCAACGTCGAACCGGTCGCCATCGCGCTCGACCACCAGAGCTTCGTCGCGGTTGTTCAACGGGAAGCTCAGTGACAGCAGGCGTCCGTCGCCGCTCGTGCGGGCGGTCACCGTCTTGCCGGCCCGAAGCTGCCGGAACATCGGTTGCGCCTCGCGGCTGGTTCGCAGGAACTCGAACGCCTGCGCGTCTTCGGCGCCGAGCCGCTGGAGAAGGTGCGCGAGCGTGTCACCGGGTTCTACGCGCTCCTCGCGTACGAACGATGTCGAGTCGGTGTCGGCCGGCACCACCGGAGCGATGGCGAGTGATTCGACCGCCGCGGTCTGGTCGATCACGAGATCCTCACGGCCCGGTACCACGGCAGAGGCGGCCACCATGCCCCCGATCGCGGCCGCCAGCAATGCCAGCATCCCCCAGAACCTGAGCGGCGCGGCTTCGCGGCGCGAGCGCAGTTGCGATAGAATTCGCGGCTGTTTCATTGGCGCGGTGCAGGCAAAAAACCTGCGCAGTGTAGCAGAAATGTCCGCCGACTCAATTCCGGTCAGCCCAGCCGTCGCGCAGCTCGACGAGGCGCTCGCACTCATCAGGCGTGGCTGCGACGAGATCCTGCTCGAACCGGAGCTCGTGGAGCGGCTGGCGTCGGGACGGGTGCTGCGGATCAAGGCAGGGTTCGATCCGACCGCGCCGGATCTGCATCTCGGTCATACGGTGCTGATCAACAAGCTGCGCCATTTCCAGATGCTGGGGCATCACGTGATGTTCCTGATCGGCGACTTCACCGGGATGATCGGCGATCCGACCGGGAAGAACGCCACCCGCCCGGCGCTTTCGCGCGAGCAGATCCTGGACAACGCCCAAAGCTATCGGGAGCAGGTGTTCAGGATTCTCGATCCGGAAGCGACCGAGGTCTGTTTCAATTCGGCGTGGATGGATCCGCTTGGCGCCGCCGGCATGATCAAGCTGGCTGCCAGGCACACCGTGGCGCGCATGCTGGAGCGCGACGATTTCGCGAAGCGGTACGCGTCGGGCCAGCCGATCGCGATCCACGAGTTCCTGTATCCGCTGTGCCAGGGCTACGATTCCGTGGCGATGCGGGCAGACGTGGAACTGGGCGGCACGGACCAGAAGTTCAATCTGCTGGTCGGGCGCGAGTTGCAGAAGCATTATCACCAGCCTCCCCAGGTGATCCTCACCATGCCGCTGCTCGAAGGCACCGACGGCGTCAACAAGATGTCGAAGTCGCTGGGCAACTACATCGCAATCGACGAGGCACCCCGAGACATCTTCGGCAAGATCATGTCGGTTTCGGACGAACTGATGTGGCGGTATTACGAACTG
Organism: Rhodocyclales bacterium; assembly: GCA_037440385.1. GTDB lineage: Bacteria > Pseudomonadota > Gammaproteobacteria > Burkholderiales > Rhodocyclaceae > CG2-30-68-42. The sequence continues at coordinate 35,315 of JBBIUI010000013.1, forward strand.
CTGTCTTTCCGTCCGGAGGCCGAGATCGCTGCACTGCGGCGGCAGGTTGCCGAGGGACGAAATCCGCGCGACGCGAAAGTGATGCTGGCACGTGAAATCGTCGAGCGTTTTCACGGCGGGCGTGCGGCGGAGGATGCGAACGCCGATTTCGAAATGCGGTTCAGGCAGCATGCGATCCCGGAAGAGTTGTCGGAGACGGTGATCGACGCCGGTCCCCAGGGATTGCCGATTGCCAATGTGCTCAGGCAGGCGGGCTTGACCGGCAGCACGTCGGAGGCGCTGCGGATGATCGATCAGGGCGGCGTGCGGATCGACGGGGAGAAGGTCCGGCAGCGCAGCGTGGTCCTCAAGTCCGGAGTATCGGTCGTGCTGCAAGTCGGGCGGCGGAAGTTCGCGCGCGTCGTATTGCGGTAACACCGGCATCCCCCGAAATCTTTTCTGCCTGACGCTTCGGTCGCTGTTGACGGCCCGGTTTTGCCGGCTATAATGCGCGGCTCTCCTCGCCATGGCGGGGACGTTCTTTAACAACACAGACGACCGATAGGTGTGGGTGCCTGGATGGGCTCACACGGAAGGACGTGCTGCGTGGGTGAAGCGGAGGCGGTCCTGGGGCAATCGATCCGAACCGGGGTATTGGCGATG
>JBBIUI010000014.1:0-34869 GCA_037440385.1 Rhodocyclales bacterium
TGACTCCATCATGAAGACGCATTTGGGTAACGACCATATTCAACCGTTGGCTGCATGACCGAGGCGACAACTACCTTGACGCGCGCCGGGACTCTGCCCGTGCACGGATGCGGGTTCTGGTGAAGCGCATCCTGCGCAAGTACGGCTACCCGCCCGACCTTCAGGACACGGCGGTGCAAACGGTGTTGCAGCAGGCCGAGGCGTTGTCGTCGGGGTGGAGTTTGCCTCGGCACGGATGAATGCTCGAATTAACGATTCTTTTTGAGGCGATTGCAATGGCTAAAGCACGCGTATTCACTAGTTTCGATTTCGATCACGACGAAGACCTGCGCAACTTGCTCGTCGGGCAAGCAAAGCATCCCGATTCGCCTTTCGAACTGGCAGACTGGTCTGTGAAGGATCACATGCCCGGTGATTGGAAAGCAAAAGTCCGCGAGCGAATCCGCAAGGTCGATCAGGTCGCAGTGCATCGACCGCCGGTTTGCCGTCATCGCGGCGAAGGCCGACCAGTACGACCCAGCCGACCACTACAAGGTGGACGTTTTCACCCAGAGTCGCAACAAGGGCGACGACAAGATCATGGCGGCGGCGTACCTCGAGCGGGCCAATCAGGTGAAGTCACTGACCGATGTGACGCAGTTCATCAGCAGCTACGCCGAGGTGAGCCGGGTTTTTCGGTACCTTGAAGGCAGCACGGCTCAGGCTGCGCAGCGCGTGTTCGACCTGTACAAGCGGCACGCAACCGAGGTGACCGGGGCCCTCGATGAACTGGTTTCACGGAACATTACCGCGATTCGGGAACGCACGCTTCCCGGTGACTGCCTGCTCCGGACGGTCTACGAGTCAGGTTCCGTGATCTCGGTGCCCGCCGTCGCCTCAGCCGAAAAGATGCCGGAAAACATCTTCCGAAAGCGCGGGGGCGTCTGGGAAGCACGGTTTCAAGGCCGGGGGCGACATCCCATCTTGATCCAGGGCGTCGACAGGAGGGCGGAATACATCAATCTGTTGCTGGCGCACCCCGAGCGCGAGACCTCGGTTTTTGAGATCGTGTGCGGCAGCGAAATCGGTGCCGTTGAGTCTGCCGCGAACACCGGACTGGATCACGACGACATCGCAGAGGGGTATCAAGTGTCTGTCGAGGTGCCGCTGGGTGATGCTGGCGTGGTGGCGGACAGAAAGGCGATCCAGCAGTACCGTGCCCGATACAACGATCTGGTCAGCGAAAGAGAGGATGCGGAGGCCGACGGCGACCATGAGCGGCTTGAGGAAATCCAGATCGAAATGGCTCAACTCGTGGCGGCTGTGACGGGAGCCCAAGGCAAGGGAGGCAAGCTGCGCAAGGTCGCTGACAGGAGAAAAAACGTCCGTGATGCCTTCCGCAACGCCGTCGACCGGGCCATCAAGCAGATCGCGAAGTACGACAAGCCACTGGCCGAGCACCTGAAAGCCAGCATCAAAACCAGCAGCGAGGCGGCCTACCGACCCGGGATGTCGATCACCTGGGATGTCCGGGCCATCGTGAACGAGTAGTCCGGTCTGGGTCGAGTCGCCAGCGTGAAGGCGGTTTTCGTGACGAACAAGCAGCCGGAAACCCGCGCCAATGCTGGCGAGGGTGCGGAGTCGTCCTTCGCAAAAACAGAGAATGGGCGGGTTCTGAGAATGGAATACGGCCCGGAATCGGGGCGTCCGGGGCAGCGGCGTCCGTCGCAGCGAGGCCGGAACCCGCGCCAGCCCTGGGGGAAACGGGCAAAAAAAAACCAACCGAGAGTGGTTGGTTTTTTAGATAGTGGTGGAGGCGGCGGGAATCGAACCCGCGTCCGCAAGCCCTCTACAGCCAGCGCTACATGCTTAGCCCATTGTTTGATCTGACCCGATGCACGCCAACGGGCAGGCTGGCAGCAGGCGATCCGCTGGGGTTTTCGAGATCTTCCCCGCGGCGGAGAAGATCCTTAGCTCATGAAAATGACGCTGCTACGGGCTACGGATCAGATCATCGCCCAAAGGCTTCGATCCTCACCAAACGGGCTTGCGCCCGTTTTCCCGCCCGGCCCATGAGCCAGCCGGTGCAGCGTCTCGCCGGTGTTAGGCGGCGAGAGCGAAACGCTCGTCGTTGGCGTTTATTGCGTTCCAGTGGATTTACGAGGGAACTGGTCCTCGGCATGCACTGCACTGCTTCGCGACCCACGTCGAAGCCAGGTCGCCCCCTTGTGACGTGTGCTACGACCGATGAAGCGGCCTACGAGTTCCCCGCGTCACCGATGCCAGTGTATCACCGTCCGAGTCCGACGAGTTCGAGCACTTCCTGCGGAGCGTCGATGATCCGGTCCTGTTCCCACGCCTCGATCGGCGCCGCCGCGCCGAGATAACCGTAGGCGGCCGCCACCGCCACCATTCCTGCGGAGCGTGCCGCCTGCATGTCGCGGGCATCGTCGCCGACATAGATGCAGCGGGCAGGCTCGACCGCGACCAGCCGGCTTGCCATCCACAGCGGATCGGGCGCCGGTTTCGGGCGGGGCGCAGAGTCCCCGCTGACGATGCATGCGCAGCGGTGCGCGAGCCCGAGCGCGCGCAGCAGGGGCAGCGTGTAGCGCTGGCGCTTGTTGGTGACGATGCCCCAGCGCAGTCCGGCTCGATCGAGCGTATCGACGGTCTCGAGGATGCCGTCGAACAGCGCGGTGTCGACGCACAGGCGCTGGGCGTAGTACTCGAGGAAGCGCGAAGCCAGTTCGCCGTAGCGCACATCCCGCTGCGAGATGCCGAAGCCCACGGCGAGCAGGCCGCGCACCCCGTGCGAGGCGTGGGGGCGCAGAACCGGGACCGGAACCTCCACCCGATCGTCCTCACGCAGCATCCGGTTGAGGGCAGCCCCCAGATCGGGCGCGGTATCGGCGAACGTGCCGTCGAGATCGAACAGTACCGCCTCAGGCATCCCGCACGGACTGGACGAGGTAATTGACACCGGTGTCGCTTCCCAGATGGTAGGTGCGGGTGAACGGGTGGTAGGTCATGCCGATGACATCGGTCACCGAGAGTCCTGCGTTGCGGCAGAATCCGGCCAGTTCGGACGGCCGGATCAGCTTGTCGTAATCGTGGGTACCCTTGGGCAGCAGGCCAAGCACGTACTCGGCGCCGACGATGGCGAACAGGTACGCCTTGAGATTGCGGTTGATCGTGGCGAAGAACACCCGCCCCCCGGGGCGGACCAGCTGCGCACACGCGCGCACCGTGCTCGCCGGATCCGGAACATGCTCGAGCATTTCCATGCAGGTGACGGCATCGAACCGCCCCGGCTCCTCGCTCGCGAGCTGCTCGGCGGAAATCAGCCGGTAATCGATTTCGTAGCCGCTCTCCAGCAGGTGAATGCGCGCCACTGCGAGCGCTTTCTCGGACAGATCGAGGCCGGTGACCCGGGCGCCGCGCGACGCCATGCCCTCGGCCAGGATACCTCCGCCGCATCCGACGTCGGCGACGCGCTTGCCTTGCAGGCCGACGGCACGCTCGATGTAGCCGAGCCGCAGCGGATTGATGTCATGCAGCGGCTTGAACTCCGACCCGGGATCCCACCAGCGGTGCGCGAGATCGCTGAATTTCTGGATTTCGGCTGGATCGACGTTCATGCTTCGGCTCCGTGCGCGTTGACCTTCCGTTGGCACGAGATTCGGGACGGTGTCCGCACCGACTGTTTCCCGACCGCCCGCGCCGGATCGCGCAGGCGACGCGTTCACCCCGGTCGCCCTACCCTGCGCCGCAGCCGCGGTGATGCATCCGGCGGTTCATCGGACGCAGTCCCCGCATCGCATCGAGCGGCGAGACCTGGCCCAAGCGACGAAGAAGGACTTCCCAAAAGGACTTCGTCCGCGTTGCCCGCGCCACGGTTCCACCACGGCCCGCATCGCTTCCAGTCCGCGCGACATGCCCGTTCTTCCTTCCGTCCGGCCCTCATCGGGTCGCTGGCGCGAGTGTAACGCGGCTTCCGCGGTCGCGATCGAAGGGCGTGCGGAAACTCCGTCGCCGAGCAAGTGCGGCCTGCCGGGCGCGCCAAAGAAAAAGCCCTGCACGTGCAGGGCTTTCCCGGCCGGCCACGCAGGGCTATTTCCGTGTCGTGCCGATGAACTCGATCTCGACGCGCCGGTCGGGTTGCAGGCACGCGACCAGTTTCTTGTTCTTGCGATTCTCGGCGCCCATCTTCCTGCACGTGTTCCCGGTCACCGGCTGCTTCTCGCCCTTGCCTTCGGTGTAGATTCGATTGGCATCGATCCCCTTGCTGACCAGGTAGGCCTTGACCGCGTCGGCACGGCGCTGCGAGAGCTTCAGGTTGTACTTGTCGGTCCCGATCCGATCGGCATGGCCCACCGCGATGATGACCTCGATCTTGACGTCCTTCGCCTTCGCAGCGGCATCGTCGAGCTTGGCCTTTCCGTCTGCGCGCAGCACGGCCTTGTCGAAATCGAACAGCGCATCGGCCGACAGCGTCACCTTCTGTGCGGCCGGCTTTGTGACCGGAGCCGCAGGCTTCGCCGCCGGTGCGGGAGCAGGAGCCGCCGCGGGAGCCGGCGCGGGCTTGGGCGCCTGGACTTTCTTCACCAGGTCCGGATCACATTCTGCGATCGCCATCGCCGGCGTCCAGTACCCGGTACGCCAGCACAGGTTCGCACCGCTCTTGGCAACGACCCCGCGCCCATCGACCAGGTAGCCCTGGGTGCTCGACGACTGGGCATACGTAACCCCGAACGATCCGAATGCGGCAACGAGAAGCAACGGCCTTGCGATGTGTTTGAACATGATTCCCTCGGAAAGGATACCGCGACAGCCGGCAGACGCGGAGGTTTCGGTCCAACAGCTTCGACGGCTCACTGAATTTTGCGAATGCTTCAATCGACGGCGATCGAATTATGCCATATCCCGGCGGCGTGAAGCAACTCGCTGTTGCCCACGCGCAACAAGGTTCCGTCTTCGACGCGCGCTTCCCCCGCCACCCACACATGCGTGACGTGCTCGCGCCCCGCGGCGTAGATCAGATGGGATGCCGGATCGTAGCAGGGGGCAAGCTGCGGGTCGCCCAGACGAACGGCGCACAGGTCCGCCTCCTTCCCCGGCACGATCGAGCCGATGCGCTCATCGAGTCCCAGCGCGGCGGCGCCTGCGAGCGTCGCCATCCGCAGCACCCGATGACAATCGAGTGCGGCCGCGTCACCGCTCGCCACCTTGCCGATCAGCGCCGCGTGGCGCATCTCGCGGAAGATGTCCAGGCGGTTGTTGCTGGCCGCCCCGTCGCTGCCCAGACCCACCGATACGCCCGCGCGCAGCGCCGCCGCGACCGGTGCGATGCCACTGGCCAGCTTGAGGTTCGATGTCGGGCAATGAGCCAGGTGGCAGCCGTGCCGTGCCAGCTGGGCGATCTCGCTCGTGTCGAGGTGGACGCCGTGCACCGCGATCAGGTTTGCATCGAGCAGCCCCAGCCGCTCCAGCCGCGCGATCGGCCGCTGATGATGGACCGCGAGGCTCTCGTCGATCTCCGCCGCCGTCTCGTGCAGATGAATGTGCACCGGCACGCCGAGCTGGTCGGCGAACGTCGCCACCCGCATCAGGGTTCGATCACTGACCGTATACGGGGCATGCGGCGCCATGCAGAACGACAACAGCGGCTCGCCCCTGAATTCGTCGCGCGTAGCGAAGCCTTTGGTGAGATAGTCGTCCGCGTCGGTCGCGTAGGCGCTGGCGAATTCGACGGTGATGATGCCGAGCGCCGCACGCATTCCGACGCGTAGCGCCGCCCGCGCAGCCGCCGCCGGAAAGAAATACATGTCATTGAAACAGGTCACGCCGCCGCGCAGCATCTCGGCACAGGCGAGCAGCGTTCCGTCGTGGACGAACGTCGGCGATACGTGCCGCGCCTCGGCGGGCCAGATGCGGCTGCGCAGCCAGCTCATCAATGGCATGTCGTCCGCATAGCCGCGAAGCAGCGTCATCGCCGCATGCGTGTGCAGATTGACCAGGCCCGGCAGCAGCACGTGCTCGGCCAGATCGACGCTGCGTGCCGGCTCGTAGCGCCGCATCGCCGCCTCCGACGGCATCACGCCGAGGATGCGTCCGCCGCGGATCGCGACGGCATGATCGGCCAGCACGACCCCGGCCGGTTCGATCGGAATCACCCAGCGCGGCCGGATCAGCAAGTCGATCGCGTCAGGCATCGTATCGAACGCAGAGCTGGACGGGGCCATCCGGCCGCCCTCCGGCATCACCGCAGCCGCGGTTGCGCATCCGGCGGTTCATCGCATACACGGCAGCCGTCGCATCGGTTCGAGCGGCGCCACCGGGCGCACGCGGCCCGGCGACCTCTCGAGACAGAAACTGCGGTCGTTCGGTTTGCCGCGAGATTGCTTCGTCGCTTCGCTCCTCGCAATGACCGGGGAAGGTTGCTTCGCTCCTCGCAATGACCGGGAAGGCCGCTTCGCTTTTGCGCAATGACCGGGGAAGGTCGCTGCGCCCCCTGCAATGACGGACCAAGTGTCATCGCGAGGAGGCGTAAGCCCGCCCAAAACAAACCCCGCCCGGGGGCGGGGTTCGGCTGCACCAGCCGCGCGCCGGAGACTTCGATGCTTACTTGCCCTTGACCTCCACCACCACGCGGCGGTTCGGCTCGAGGCACGCGATCAACTGCTTGCGCGGAAGCTTGTCGGCGCACTTGACGCCGGGCACCGCCTGGGTCTTGCCGTAGCCATAGGTCTCGATCAGGTTCGCGTCGACTCCCTTGCTGATCAGGTAGGCCTTCACCGCTTCGGCACGCCGCTCGGACAGTTTCTGGTTGTAGGTCGCGGAGCCGAGCCGGTCGGCATGTCCGGAGATGATCACGGCAGTGATCTGCTTGAAGGACGGCAGTTTCGCGACGACCTCCTTGTCCAGCGTCTCCTTCGCGCCCGGCTTCAGGACCGCCTTGCCGAAGTCGAACAGACTCTTCGCAGCGATGGTGATGGGCTTGGGTGCGGGTGCCGGAGCCGCCTTGGCTGCCGGCGCGGCAGCCGGCGCCGGCGCGGCAGGCGCCGCCGCCGGAGCGCTTCGAACGGGCGCGGCCGCCGGCTTCTTGACCAGATCCGGGTCGCATTCCGCGATCGCCTTGGCGGGCGTCCAGGATCCTGTCCGCCAGCACAGATTCGCACCGCTGCGCGCGACCGCTCCGCGCGAATCGATGAGGTAGGCCGAGTCTCCTGGCGCGCCTTGCGCGATCGCAGCGCCTGAACCGATCGCCGCTGCGGCGATCATGCCGGAAACGAGTTTTGAGGTTTTCACAAATGGTCCTCCGAAATGATAGGGACGGGTCATGAGTCGTGTGCCCGCAAGCGTCTGCGGACGCGCCCGCGACGCGATTTAAGCATACCCGCCCACTCGTGGCAACCCGGCGGCATGAACGCACGCCGATGCAATACGTCGCGCAATCAGTGAAAGTCGCTCTTCGGCGGAACCGGCAGCGGCACCACGAGGATTCCTTCCTCGAGCAGCTCGCCGACCTGCTCGCGCGTGGCCGTGCCACGGATGTTGCGCGCCGGTGCCTGATCGTAGTGGATCAGCCGGGCTTCCTGCGGAAACCGCTCCCCGACGTCTTCGCTCGAGCGCATCAGCCGCTCGATCAGTTTCGCCGCCGCGCGCACCATCGCGTAGGGTTCGCCCTTGGCATGGTCGCGCGCGGGATCCGTCTGCGGCGCGGCCCGCCGCACGCGCGGGCCGGCAGGCAGCTTGCTGATTTCCTGGCTGCCGCACACCGGACAACTGACGAGATGGCTCGCCGTTTGCGAAGCGAATTCGTCCGTCGACGCGAACCAGCCCTCGAAGCGGTGATCGTTTGCACAACCGAGATTCAGGACGATCATGGATCGATCGTGTTGCAGTGGGTGGTGCATTCTACCAGCATGCCATGCACGGGGCACCATCCGACGCCGTTGGACGCTGCCGCAGGTGCGAGGCTGCGGCGCTATCCGCAGATCCGGTCCAGCGCGTCTTCCAGGTTCCGGACGGTGCGCTCGACATTCGCGAGCTTGTCGAGGCCGAACAGCCCGATGCGGAACGTGCGGAAATCCGGCCCCTCGTCGCATTGCAGCGGCACGCCCGCGGCGATCTGCACGCCGTGCTGCGCGAAGCGCCTGCCGGATTGAATGCCTTCGTCATCCGTATAGCAGACGACCACGCCGGGGGCCTCGAAGCCTCGCGCCGCGACACTCCGGTATCCCCTGTGCGCAAGCATCGCACGCACCCTGTCGCCGATCTCCTGCTGCGCCGAGCGCGCGCGCTCGAAACCGAAACGCCGGGTCTCGTCCATCGCATCGCGCAGCCGCGCCAGCGCGTCGGTCGGCATCGTCGCATGATAGGCATGGCCGCCGCGCTCGTAGGCTTCCATGATCCGCAGCCACCTCGACAGATCGCATGCGAAGCTCGTGCCCGTGGTCGCGTCGATCGCCGTGCGCGCGCGTTCGCCGAGCATCACGAGCGCACAGCACGGCGGACTGCTCCAGCCCTTCTGCGGAGCGCTGATCAGGACATCGATGCCTTTGGCATTCATGTCGACCCCGATCGCCCCGGAGGCGATGCAATCGAGCACGAACAGGCCGCCCGCTTCGCGCGTCGCGCCGGCCACGGCGCCCAGGTAATCGTCGGGCAGCATCATGCCGGATGCGGTCTCCACATGCGGCGCGAAGACGACGTCCGGGCGCTCGTCCCGAATGGCCGCAACGACCTCACCGATCGGCGCGGGAGCGAAAGCGCCCTGACTGCCCGGCTCGACCCTGCGCGCCTTCAGCACGACCGATTCCAGCGGGATGTTGCCCATGTCGAAAATCTGCGTCCAGCGATAGCTGAACCAGCCGTTGCGGATCACCAGGCATTTCCTGCCGGTGGCGAACTGCCGGGCCACGGCTTCCATGCCGAACGTGCCGCTACCCGGCACCACGATCGCCGAGCCCGCGCGGTAGAAGTCCTTCAGCGTCGCCGAGATGTCGTTCATGACGCGCTGGAAGGCACGCGACATGTGGTTGAGCGCGCGGTCCGTGAACACCACCGAATATTCGAGCAATCCTTCTGGGTCGACGTCGGGTAACAGGCCGGGCACGGTCGTCTCCGTAATGGTTTGGCTTCGCACCCAGTGTAGCATTCGGGTGCCGCAGGCAGGATTCGGCCCGGCGCCGTTCCCGGGCCAACGACGCACGCAGCGGTCCGAAACGAATCTCGGCGCCGCGCCCCGTTGCTCGACGCGGCGCAAGGCGCTGAGCAGTTCAGGCGCTGCAATCTCGGCGATCGGCGGCCCTGCGACAGCTTGCGCTTTTCATCGTGCGCCTTCTCCCGCGCCCGTCTCGCCGTCACCGTCGGATCGACGCGATGGCGAGGCGCTTTTCCCTGCCACCATAGCGGTACTTCAGGCGCCGGTATTTCGCGCCGGTGCGAACGACTTCGAGATACGGGCCGCCACCGTCAAACAGGCGATAGGGCCTGTCCCTGGGAGCTGCGTTCTTGCATCGCCGTTCGGTCGGCATGGTGCACCTCTTTTGGGGCATCGACCTCGTCATGCCGCGATATGCCCCCGATCATGCCCCCTGACGCCCCCCGGCTTGCAATCGTTGTGTCTGGAATTACCCGGAACGAAGATTGACCGTTTTTCCTTGCCACGCGGCCCGTTTCCGGAATTCTCCGGGCTCGTCTGGAAGTACTGGTGGTGCCGGGAGAGGGACTCGAACCCTCATGGTGTCGCCACCGGCGGATTTTGAGTCCGCTGCGTCTACCGATTCCGCCATCCCGGCCGGGGAGCGCGGATTATCCCGGACAACGGCGGCCGCCGGCAAGGGCGGGCGACGGCGCGCACGGGTTTCCGCGATAATCGTGCGGGTGAGGCTTGCAGATTTCGACTACGAACTGCCGCAGCGGCTGATCGCCCGCACGCCGCATCCGGAGCGCAGCGCGAGCCGGTTGTTGCACCTGCGCGGCGAGCGGATCGAAGATCGCGTGTTCCGCGATCTTCCCGATCTGCTGCGCCCGGGCGACCTGCTGGTGGCCAACGACACCCGCGTGCTGCATGCCCGTTTGCTCGGCGTCAAGCCGAGCGGGGGCCGGGTCGAGGTGCTGATCGAGCGCATCACCGGCGAACGCGAGGTGGATGCCCAGATACGCGCGAGCCACAAGCCGCGTCCTGGCACGTCGCTGCTGCTCGAAGGCAGCCTGCGGGCCGAGGTCGTCGGACGCAACGGAGATTTCTTCCGCCTGCGCTTCGCGGGCGATGATGCCGTCATCGACCTGCTGGAGCGCCACGGGCGGCTGCCGCTGCCGCCGTATCTCGAGCGCGAACCCGATGCGCTCGACGAGACGCGCTATCAGACGGTTTATTCGCGCGCGCACGGCTCGGTGGCCGCACCGACCGCCGGACTGCATTTCGACGTCGCGCTGCTCGATGCGATCGAGGCGCGCGGCGTTTCGATCGCCCGTCTGACGCTGCACGTGGGCGCCGGTACCTTTCAGCCGGTGCGCGTGCAGGAACTCGCCCGCCACCGCATGCACCGCGAGCGCTACATCGTGCCGCCCGAAACCGTCGAGGCGGTCGAGGCCACCCGCGGCCGCGGCGGCCGCGTGCTCGCGGTGGGCACGACGAGCCTGCGCGCGCTCGAAGCGGCGTCGGCCACCGGGACGCTGCGCCGCGGCGAGGGCGAGACCGATCTGTTCATCCTGCCGGGCTACCGTTTCCGCGTGGTCGATTGCCTGCTGACGAACTTCCATCTGCCCCGCTCCACGCTGCTGATGCTCGCGGCCGCGTTCGGCGGCGCGCAAAACGTGCGCCGCGCGTACGCCCACGCGATCACGAGCGGGTATCGCTTCTACAGCTACGGGGACGCGATGTTCATCGAACGCGAGCAGCCCGCATGAAATTCGACGTGCTCGCGCGCTGCGGCCAGGCGCGCCGCGGGCGGCTCACGCTGCCGCACGGAACGATGGACACGCCGGCCTTCCTGCCGGTCGGAACCTACGGCGCGGTCAAGGGCGTCGCACCCGTCGAGCTGCACGCGCTGGGCGCCCAGGCGGTGCTGGGCAACACCTTCCACCTGTGGCTGCGGCCCGGTCTCGAGGTGATCGCCGCGCACGGCGGCCTGCACCGCTTCATCGGCTGGGACGGCCCGATCCTCACCGACTCGGGCGGCTTCCAGGTATTCAGCCTGGGGGCGCTGCGAAGGATCAGCGAGGAAGGCGTGCGCTTCGCCTCCCCGGTCAACGGCGACCGCCTGTTCCTCACGCCGGAAGAATCGATGCGCATCCAGCGGGTGCTCGATTCCGACATCGTCATGGTGTTCGACGAATGCACGCCCTTCCCGGCCACGATCGAGCAGGCGGCAGACTCGATGCGCCGGTCGCTGCGCTGGGCGCGGCGCAGCCGCACCGCGCACGAGGGCAATGCGAACGCGCTGTTCGGCATCGTGCAGGGCGGCATGTACGAGGCGTTGCGCAGTGAATCGGTGGCGGGACTGCTCGACATCGGCTTCGACGGTTATGCGATCGGCGGGCTGTCGGTGGGCGAACCGAAACCGGAGATGCGGCGCATCCTCGCCCATACCGCCGCGCTGCTGCCGGCCGATCGGCCGCGCTACCTGATGGGCGTGGGTACGCCCGAGGACCTCGTCGAGGCCGTCAAGCTGGGCATCGACCTGTTCGACTGCGTGCTGCCCACGCGAAATGCCCGCAACGGCTGGCTGTACACCAGCGGGGGCATCGTCAGGATACGCAACGCCCGGTACAGCCTCGACACCGGTCCGATCGACCCGCACTGTCCCTGCGCCGCCTGCCGCAACTTCTCGCGCGCCTACCTGCATCATCTGCAACGGGTCGGCGAGATGCTCGGCGCGCGGCTCGCGACGATCCACAACCTCACCTACTACCAGAGGCTGATGCGCAGCCTGCGCGAGGCGATCGACGCCGGCGAGCTCGGCGCATGGATGGCGCGCTTCCACGGTTCGCGCGCCGCGGACTGATATAATTGCGCGCTTTTCCGGAGCGGAGACAGACGTGCTGATCGCAAACGCATATGCGCAGGCCACCGCGGCGGCGGACCCGACGGGCGGGCTGATGGGCCTGCTGCCGATCGTGCTGTTGTTCGTCGTGCTGTGGTTCCTGATGATCCGTCCCCAGATGAAGCGCGCCAAGGAACACAAGGAGATGGTCGGCAATCTGCAGAAGGGCGACGAGGTCGTGACCCAGGGCGGCGTCGCCGGCCGGATCACGAAGGTGGGCGAGAATTTCGTGCATGTCGAAGTCGCCGAAAACGTCGAGGTCGCCGTGCAGAAGCAGGCGGTGTCCAGCCTGCTTCCCAAGGGCAGCCTGAAGTCGATGTAGCACCGGCCGGTCACCGGCCGAGCACCGCACGCACGACACATGAACCGCTATCCCCTCTGGGTCTACCTGCTCGTCGCGATCTCGATCGTCTTCGGGCTGATCTACACGCTGCCCAACTTCTACGGCGAGGTCCCGGCCGTGCAGGTTTCGAGCGGCAAGGCGACGGTCAAGATCGACGACCGCGTGCGCGCGCGGGTCGAGGAAGCGGTCAAGTCGGCCGGCATCGTCCACGACGGAATCTTCCCCGATCCGAACAGCGTCCGGCTGCGGCTGCGTGACACCGACACCCAGCTCAAGGCCAAGGGCGTCATCGAGAAGGCGCTCAATCCCGACGCCTCCGATCCGTCGTATGTCGTCGCGTTGAATCTGCTGTCGGCCTCGCCGCGCTGGCTCACGTCGATCGGCGCGCTGCCGATGTACCTCGGGCTGGATCTGCGCGGCGGGGTCCATTTCCTGCTCCAGGTGGACATGGCCGGCGCGATCACCAAGCGGCTCGACGCCACCGCCGGCGATCTGCGCACGTTGCTGCGCGACAAGGACGTACGCCACGGCGGCGTCACCCGCGAGGGCCAGACCGTCGTGGTGCGTCTGCGCGATCCGGCGCTGCGCGAGCGCGCGCGTTCCGTCATCGCGGACGCCCAGCCCGACCTGCAGCTCGCCGACCAGGGCGAGGGCACCGACCTGCGTCTCGCCGCGACGCTTTCCCCGGCGGCCGTCAAGCGAATCCAGGAATTCGCTCTCAAGCAGAACATCACCACGCTGCACAACCGGATCAACGAGCTGGGCGTGGCCGAACCGGTCATCCAGCAGCAGGGCGCGGACCGCATCGTCGTGCAGTTGCCCGGCGTGCAGGACACCGCCAAGGCCAAGGACATCCTCGGGCGCACCGCGACGCTGGAAATCCGCATGGTCGATGACACACCCGGCCTGCTCGAACAGGCGCTCCAGGGCAGCGCGCCGCTCGGAACCGAAGCGTATGTCGAGCGCGGCGGCCGCCCGCTGCTGGTCAAGAAGCAGGTCGTGCTGACCGGCGAGCGGCTGACCGACGCGCAACCGGGCTTCGACGAGAACCATCAGCCGGCGGTGCACCTGACGCTGGACGCGGCCGGTGCGCGCGTGTTCCGCGACGTCACGCGCGAGAGCGTCGGAAAGCGCATGGCGATCCTGCTGATCGAGAAGGGAAAGGGCGAGGTCGTCACGGCGCCGGTGATCCGCCAGGAAATCGGCGGCGGCCGGGTGCAGATTTCCGGCCAGATGACCTCGACGGAGGCGAGCGACATCGCGCTGCTGCTGCGCGCCGGCTCGCTGGCCGCGCCGATGGAGATCGTCGAGGAGCGCACGATCGGACCGAGCCTGGGCGCGGACAACATCCGCAAGGGATTCCACTCGACGCTGTGGGGCTTCCTGGCGATCGCCGGGTTCATGATCGTGTATTACGTGCTGTTCGGCACCGTTTCGGTGATCGCGCTGGCCTCCAACCTGCTGCTGCTGGTCGCGCTGCTCTCGCTGCTGCAGGCCACGCTGACGCTGCCGGGCATCGCGGCCATCGCGCTGACGCTGGGCATGGCGATCGACGCCAACGTGCTGGTCAACGAGCGCGTGCGCGAGGAACTGCGTGCCGGCGCGACGCCACAGGCGGCGATCCACGCCGGCTACGAACGCGCCTTCGGCACCATCCTCGACTCGAACATCACGACGCTGATCGCCGGTCTCGCGCTGCTGATCTTCGGCTCCGGCCCGGTGCGCGGCTTCGCCGTCGTGCACTGTCTGGGCATCCTGACCTCGATGTTCAGTTCGGTCGTGATCTCGCGCGCGATGATCAACCTGATCTACGGCACGCGGCGCAAGCTCGAGCACGTGTCGATCGGCCAGGCCTGGACACCCGAGGTGACGCCGTGACCGTCGCGCGTCGAACCCCCACCTGACGCATCGCCGGCGACATGGAATTCTTCCGCATCCACAAGGACATTCCGTTCATGCGCCACGCGCTGGTGTTCAACGTCATCTCGTTGATCACCTTCGTGCTGGCGGTCGTGTTCCTGGCCACCCGCGGCCTGCATCTGTCGATCGAGTTCACCGGCGGCACCGTGATCGAGGTGGCCTACGACAAGCCGGCCGATGTCGAACGCATACGCGCGACGCTGGCAGGACAGGGCTTCGGCGACGCGATGGTGCAGAATTTCGGCTCGGCCGCAGACGTACAGGTACGCCTGCCGTTGAAGCCGGGCCAGACCGCCGCGCAGGTCAGCGCGGCCGTCACGCGCGCGCTGGCCCAGCAGGATCCGGGCGTCCGATTGCGCCGCGTGGAGTACGTGGGACCGCAGGTCGGGCGCGAACTCGCCGAGGACGGCGCGCTCGCGCTGCTGCTCGTGGTGATCGGCATCGTGATCTATCTGGCGCTGCGCTTCGAATGGCGCTTCTCGATCTCCGCGATCATCGCGAACCTTCACGACGTCGTCATCATCCTCGGGTTCTTCGCGCTGTTCCAGTGGGAGTTCTCGCTGCCCGTGCTCGCGGCGACGCTGGCCGTGCTGGGCTATTCCGTCAACGAGTCGGTGGTGGTGTTCGACCGCGTGCGCGAAACCTTCCGCAAGAAGCGAGGCATGAGCACGCCGGAAGTGCTCAACCACGCGATCACCAGCACGATCTCGCGCACCATCATCACGCACGGAAGCACCCAGATGATGGTCTCGTCGATGCTGATCTTCGGCGGCCCGGCGCTGCACTACTTCGCGCTGGCGCTGACCATCGGCATCCTGTTCGGCATCTACTCGTCGGTGCTCGTCGCCAGCCCGCTGGTGATGTGGCTCGGCGTGTCGCGCGAACAGTTCATCAAGCCGAAGAAGGAAGCCCTCGCCAACGACGGCGCGGTGGTCTGACCGCGATCAGATCCGGCGCGCGAGCTCGGCGGCCTTTCCGGTGTACGCGGCGGGCACCAGCGCGAGCAGCCTCGCGCGCTCGGACTCCGGGATCGCCAGCCGGGCGATGAACTCGGCCAGCACCTCGCGGGTGACGATCCGGCCGCGCGTGAGCTCCTTGAGCCGTTCGTAGGGACGGTCCACGCCGTAGCGGCGCATGACGGTCTGGATCGGCTCGGCGAGCAGTTCCCACGCCTGCGCGAGATCGTCGGCGAGCCGCTCCCGATCCGCCTCCAGCCGGCCCAGCCCGCGCAGCGCGGCATCATGACCGAGCAGCGCGTGACCCAGCACCACGCCGAGATTGCGCAACACCGTGGAATCGGACAGGTCGCGCTGCATGCGCGACACCGGGAGCTTGTCGGCCATGTGCCGCGCCAGCGCGTTGGACAGGCCGAGGTTGCCCTCCGAGTTCTCGAAGTCGATCGGATTGACCTTGTGCGGCATCGTCGAGGAGCCGACCTCGCCGTCCTTCGGCCGCTGGCGGAAATAGCCCAGCGAGACGTAGAACCAGATGTCGCGATCGGCATCGAGCAGGATCGTGTTGACCGCAGCCAGCGCATCGAGGAACTCGGCGATGCCGTCATGCGGTTCGATCTGCGTCGTGTAGGCGTTGAACTCGAGCCCGAACGACTCGACGAAACCGCGGTTGAACCGCTCCCAGTCGAACCCCGGATAGGCGGCGAGATGCGCGTTGTAATTGCCCACCGCGCCGTTGAACTTCGCCGCCAGCGCGACCCGCGCCAGGCGCTCGCGAGCGCGCCGCAGCCGCGCGCAGAAGTTCGCCATCTCCTTGCCCAGCGTGGTCGGGCTGGCACCCTGGCCGTGGGTGCGCGCGAGCATCGGCACGTCGGCGAGCTCGTGCGCGAGCCCGGCGAACCGCGCGACGAGCCGGTCGATCACCGGCAGCAGGATCTGGGCGCGCGCATCGCGCAGCATCAGCGCATGCGAGACGTTGTTGATATCCTCCGAGGTGCATGCGAAATGGATGAACTCCGCCGCCCGCAGCGCCTCGTCGTTGCCCGCGAGCCTTTCCTTGAGCCAGTACTCGAGCGCCTTGACGTCGTGATTGGTGCGCGCCTCGATCGCCTTGATTCCCGCCGCATCGGCCTCGGAGAAGTTCTCCGCCAGCGCGGCGAGCTCGGCGCGCGTGGCCGGCGAGAACGGCGCGAGCTCGGCGATGGCCGCCTCCCCCGCGAGCGCGAGCAGCCATTCGATCTCGACCCGCGCTCGGTTGCGGATCAGGCCGAATTCGGAGAAATGCCGGCGCAGGCCGGCGACCTTGTCGCAGTAGCGCCCGTCGAGCGGCGACAGTGCGGTGAGCGGCGTGAGGGGCATCATCAACGGTTCCGGTGGGGCGGCACGCGCGATTCTAACCCGGCGGCCGTGCGGCACGACCGCGGCGGGTGCCGCGGCGATCGCCGATGCTATAATTTTTCGCGTCTACTTCCCCCGTCGCTTCCATGAAACTGATCGGCTCGCTCACCAGTCCCTACGTTCGCAAGGTCCGCATCGTGCTGGCGGAAAAGAAGATCGACTACGAATTCGTGGAGGATCCGCCCTCCTCGCCGGGCAGCAACGTCGCCCGCTACAACCCGCTGGGGAAGATCCCCGTGCTGGTGCTCGACGACGACAGCACGCTGTTCGATTCGCGCGTCATCGTCGAATACCTCGACAACTCGGCGCCCAACAACCGGTTGATCCCGACGTCGAACCGCGAGCGGGCACAGGTCAAGCGCTGGGAGGCGCTGGCCGACGGCGTGTGCGATGCCGCCGCGCTCATCGTCATGGAATCCCGCAGGCCGGAGGGCGAACGCAGTGCGGCGTGGGTCGAACGCCAGCGCGAAAAAGTGATGCGCGGGATCAAGGCGATGTCCGGCGAGCTGGGCGAGCAGATCTGGTACCACGGACCGGCCGTGAGCCTGGCCGACCTCGCGGTCGGCGTGAGCCTCGGCTACCTGACCTTCCGCTTACCGGACATCGACTGGCGCAGCGCCTATCCCAACCTCGGCCGGCTGCACGACAAGCTCATGACGAGAGCATCGTTCTCGGAGACCGTCCCGAAGGGCTGAGCATCGTGAGCGACGCGCTGAGCTATCTGGTCAAGGTGCGGCCCGCCGCGATGGGCCCGTACTTCGCGTTCCTGAAGGAAGCCGGAAGGCATCTCGATCCCAAGACGCGCAACCTGATCTCGGTCATCACCAAGGTGCATGCGCAGACCGCAAACGGTTTTCGCCAGTACCTGATGCGCGCACTGCGCGAGGGTGCGAGCGCCGACGAAGTGCTCGATGCCCTGCTGATGGCCTTTCCGGCGCTCGGCCTGGCGAAGATCGTCTGGGCGACCGAGATCCTGCTCGACATGGACATCCCGGAATTCCGCCCCGCCCTGCTCGGTGCGAAACCCGAATGGCGCGACGTCATGGCGGCCGACGAGCTGAAGGATGGCGAAGTCGTGCATCGAGAGTGCGGCGGGCGCAGCCTCTTCGTCTATCGCGGCGAGGGCGAGATTCGCGTCTACGACAGCCGCTGCCCGCACCAGGTCACCGACATCCCTCATCTGGCGCTCGCAGGGACACGGCTGACCTGCCCGAAACACCACTGGGCGTTCGACATCCGCACCGGCGCCTGTGTCGAAAAGGGCGACCGGGCGCTGCGCCGGTTCGAGCACAGGATCGAGAACGGCCGGCTGCTGGCGCGCTGGTAGGCGGGAGGCGCACCGGCGGCGCGCTCACGCATGGCGCAGCCGTGCCAGCATGCCGGCCATCGCGGCATCCAGATCCTCACCCCGATTGAGCACGGCGTCCAGCGCCAGCGTGATCGGCATGTCCAAGCCGAACTGCTTCGCCAGGCTCGCGACGGCCGCGACGGAAAAATAACCCTCGGTCACCTGCCTGCGCCCGCTCACGACATCGGCATGATGGCGGCCCTCGCCCATCGCGACGCCCAGTGAGGTGTTGCGCGATTGCAGGCTGTTGGCGGTCAGCATCAGATCGCCGATGCCCGACAGCCCCATGAACGTCTCGGGGCGCGCGCCCTTCGCCCGTCCCAGGCGCAGTTCCTCCTCCAGGCCCAGGGCCGCAATCGTCGCCCGCGCGTTCTCGCCCATCCTGCGTCCGGCGGCGATGCCGCTCGCGATCGCCACGACGTTCTTCATGACGCCGCCGACCGCGGCGCCGATCACGTCCTCGCCGACCCGGACGCAGAAATTCGGATTCGCGATCGCGCGGCCGAGCGATTCCCGGAGCCGCCGGTCGGCGCAGGCCAGCGCGACACCGCAGGGCAGCCCGGCGGCGACTTCGCGGGCGAACGACGGTCCGGACAACACCGCGATCGCCGCCCGAGGCAGACACTCGGTCAGCACTTCGGGCATGAACCGGCAACTGTCGCGTTCGATGCCCTTCGAACAGCTCACCACCGGCGTGCCGCCGGCGAGCATCGGCCGCAACCGCATCGCCACCTCCCGCACGTGCTGCGCGGGCACCACCATCAGGATGAAGTCCCGGCCGGCGGCGGCCCGCTCGAGGTCATCGGTGGCGAGAATGCCGGGAACCAGCGCGATGTCCGGCAGGAACGCGCGGTTGGTGCCCTCGTCATTGATCGCGGCGACCACCTCCGGCTCGCGCGCCCACAGCAGCACGTCGTGGCCGGAGCGGCGCACCACGCACGCCATCGCCGTTCCGAACGCACCGCCGCCGATGATTCCGATGCTGGCCATGACGCGATGTTACCCATTCGGCGCCCGGCCGGGAATTACCGGAGCATCGAAACGGATCGTAGGCTAGAATTCGGTTGTTCTTTCCGACAGGGAGGTTGCCATGATCCGTCCGCTGCACCGCATCGCATCCGGCCTGGCCGTCGCATCGCTGCTCGCCGCAGGCGCGCTCGCACAGACCGCGGCCCCCATCGAAGACGAACTGGTCCTCATCACCCCGGTGGCGAAAACCCTCACCGATCCGGCGCTGACGAATTTCGTCAAGTACGCGAAGGAGAAGTGGAACGTCACCGTCAAGGCCAGCGCGCTGGCCGCCGGCACGCCGGTCGCCTATGGCCGGATCACCGAATGGAAGGGTCAGCCCCAGGCCGACATCTTCTGGGGCGGGGAGAGCGCGCTGTTCGACAAGCTCGCGGCGCAGAAACTGCTGGCCGCGCACAATCTGCCGAAGGCCGTGGTCGATGCCATTCCGGCCAGCATCGGAAAACCCAAGCCGATTTTTCTGAAGGATCCCAACGGATACTGGATCGGCACCGTGCTGGAGCCCTACGGTCTGGTGTATCAGCCCAAGGTGCTCGCGCGGCTCGGCGTGCCCGAACCGAAGGACTGGGACGACCTGCTGAACCCCAAGCTCAAGGGTAACGTCGCACAGTGCGCGCCGACGCGCTCGTCGAGCAGTCACGCCACCTACGAGGTCATCCTGCAGCGCGACGGCGACCAGAAGGGCTGGGAATGGTTGAAGCGGCTGGCCGGCAACACCGGGCTGTTCACGGCGCGCAGCCGCGACGTGCCCTCGGTGGTCGCCAAGGGCGAGTTCGCCGCCGGCTTCGCCGTGCCGAGCTACATGGCCTTCGAGGACCGGCTCGCCGGTTTCGACATCAAGTTCGCCGCGCCGAAGACCGCCTGGATCACCCCGGAACCCATCGCCATCCTCGCCGGTGCACGCCACCCGAAGGCGGCGCGCGCGTTCATCGAGTTCATGCTGTCCGAGCGCGGACAGCGCGTGGCGATGGAGCGCGGCGTGTTCCCGATCACGCCCAAGTACCGCGTGCAGGGTGCGCCCGGATCGACCGCGGAGCTGGCCGTCGAATTCACCGGCGGACTGCGCTCGTACTTCGACCGGGAAGTCACCAACATCTATGACGACGACAAGGCGCAGGGCCGCTACGAGGCCGTCAACAACACGTTCCGGAAGGAAATCGAGGCGGTTGCCGAAGAGCTGAAGAAGAAATACTGAACACGGCGGAGCCATTCGCGCATGGGCATCGCCGTCCTCGAGCTGACCAAGCGATTCGGCAAACAGGAGGTCGTCGGCGGCGTGAGTTTCTCCATCGAGGAGGGTGAGCTCTTCACCCTCCTCGGCCCCTCGGGCTGCGGCAAGACCACGCTGCTGCGCCTGATCGCAGGCTTCTACACGCCGGACGCGGGCGAGATCCGGTTCGACGGCCGCAAGGTCAACGACGTGCCGCCGCACGAGCGCGGCATCGCGATGGTGTTCCAGAATTACGCGCTGTGGCCGCACATGACCGTGTTCGAGAACGCGGCCTACGGCCTGAAGCTCCAGCACACCCCGCGCGAGGACATCGAGCGTCGCGTGGGCAGCATCCTCGAAAAGGTGAAGCTCACCGGGCTGGGCGAGCGCTATCCGGGACAGCTTTCGGGCGGCCAGCAGCAGCGCGTCGCCCTCGCGCGCGCGCTGGTGCTCAATCCGAAGATCCTGCTGCTCGACGAACCGTTGTCCAATCTGGACGCCAAGATCCGCATCCAGGTGCGCGCCGAGATCCGCAAGCTGCAGAATGAACTCGGCATCACGACGGTCTACGTGACCCACGACCAGGAGGAAGCGCTGACGCTGTCCGACCGCATCGTCGTGTTCGATCGCGGCCGCGTGCTGCAGGTGGGTCCGCCCAAGGAGCTGTACGAGCGTCCGGCCAATCCCTTCGTCGCCGACT
The DNA here is from genome assembly GCA_037440385.1 of Rhodocyclales bacterium. Lineage (GTDB taxonomy): Bacteria > Pseudomonadota > Gammaproteobacteria > Burkholderiales > Rhodocyclaceae > CG2-30-68-42. The sequence goes on from JBBIUI010000014.1 coordinate 20,934, forward strand.
TCATCGGCATCAACAACCTGATCGAAGGCGCCGTCGAGCGCATCGAGGACTCCGGGCATCTGGTGGCCCGCACGGCCCTGGGCGAGCTGCGCGCATTGCCCAGTGCGCAACTGCGCGCCGGCGACCGCTGCATCCTGTGCGTGCGCCCGGAAAACGCGACGGTCGATGGAGCGACGGGATCCGGCCGCAACGCCGTCTCCGGGCGCATCGCCTTCGTCGCTTATCTCGGCCATACGCTGCGCTATGACGTCGACCTCGGGCACGGACTGACCCTGAAGACCGACATCCGCGATCCCTGGCACCACGAGCAACTGCCGATGGGGCACGCCGTCACCGTCAGCTTCCCCGTCAGCAGCACCGTGGCGATCCCGGCGTCATGAAAGCGCCCCGGCACGCGCTGGCGGCGCTCGGCTTCGTCGCCATCTGGGCCTTCCTGATCGCGTTCCTGCTCTATCCGCTGTCGCGCATCTTCTACGATGCCTTCACCGGCGAGACCGGCCGGCTCACGCTGCTCAACTTCCGGGAGTTCTTCACCGACGACTTCTATCTGCGCTCGCTGTGGAAGTCGCTCGCGCTGGGCGTGGCCGCGGTGTGCACGACCTCGGTGATCGGCATCACCGTCGCGTTGCTGCTCGTGCGCTACGAGTTTCCCTGGCGCGGCACGTTCTCGTACCTGACCATGCTGCCGATGATCCTGCCGCCGCTGGTGGGCGTGCTCGGCTTCGTCTTCATCCTGGGGCGCGCAGGCACCGTGAATGTGCTGCTGATGGACTGGCTCGGACTGCAGCACCCGGTGAATTTCGTCTACGGCCTGCAGGGCGTGCTGCTGGTGGAGACCGTGCACCTGTTCCCGCTGATGACGCTGAGCATCCTCGACGCGCTCGCGAAGGTCGACCCGTCGCTGGAGGAAGCCGCGCAGGGCGTGGGTGCAGGCAACTGGCGGCGGTTCCGCGACGTCACCTTCCCGCTCATGACACCCGGCTACGTGTCCGGCGCGCTGCTCGTATTCATCTGGACCTTCGCGGATTTCCTGACCCCGCTGGTGCTCGGCGTCCAGGACGTGCTGGCCGCCCAGGCGTACCTGAACATCGTTCAGTTCGTCGACCGGCGCATCTTCCGGATGGGCATCGTGATCTCGGCGCTGCTGGTGCTGCTGGCCATCGTGTTCGTGCTGGCCGCGCGCCAGTACGTCGCCATCAAGGATTACAGCTCGCTCGCCTACTCCCGGGTCGAGCGGCGGCCGCTGGGACCGGTGCTGCGCTGGAGCGCGGTGGCCTTCCTGTCGCTGCTGATGGCGGTGTCCTTCATCCCCCACATGGGCGTCGTGCTCGCCGCCTTCGGGCGCGGCTGGGCGCTGACGCCGATCCCGGAACACTGGACCCTCGATGCGTTCCGGCAGGTGAGCCTGGACACGCCCAAGTTCATCGTCAATTCCTTCCTGTTCTCCGGGATCGCCCTGTTGCTGTGCCTGGCGGTGGGCGTGCCGATGGCCTGGATGCTGCGACGCACGGCTCTGCCCGGCCACGACGCGATGGATGCGCTGACCACGCTGATGCTCGCGGTGCCCGGCACCGCGGTCGGCATCGCCTTCATCCGCGCCTTCAATTTTCCCCTGCCCTGGATCGACCTGCCGCTGACCGCGATCTGGTTCATCCTGCCGCTGGTGCTCGCCGTGCGCCGGCTGCCCTACACGGTGCGCGCGAGCTATTCGTCGCTGCTGCTGGTGCATCCCTCGATGGAGGAGGCCGCCGCCAACGTGGGCGCCTCGCGCGTGCGCACCTTCCGGGACATCACCGTGCCGCTGGTCTGGAAGGGCATCCTCGTGGGCGGGATCTTTTCCTTCATCACGTCCATCCAGGAAGCCTCGGCGTCCATCTTCCTGACGCTGGGAGGCTGGGAGATGATCCCCTTCGGCATCTTCACGTTCTACATCGCCGGCTCCCAGAGCCAGGCGGCGGCGCTGGGCGTCATCCTGATCGGCGTGTGCGCAGCGAGCCTGTTCATCGTCAACCGCGTCGCGGGAACGCGGGTCGGCGGCCTGTTCGGCTGAGTCGCCGCAGCGACCGTGGATGCGCTGCATCTGCTGCTGATCCTGCTCGCGCTGGCGCTCGCATTCGACTTCGTCAACGGCTTCCACGACAGCGCCAATGTCGTCGCCACCATCATCGCATCGCGCGCGATGAGCGCTCGCGGCGCGCTGGTGCTCGCCGCGGCCGCGAATCTGGCCGGACCCTTTCTGCTGGGCGTGTCGGTCGCCGAGACGATAGGCTCCGAGGTGGCGAAGGCGCAGGCGGTGACCATCGCCGTCGTGCTCGCCGCGCTGCTCTCCGCGAGCCTGTGGAACATCGTGACCTGGTACGCGGGGATCCCGGTCAGCTCGTCGCATGCGCTGATCGGCGGCATCGTCGGCGCCGCAACCGCGGGATCCGGTCCGGCCGCGATCGAGGGCGCCGGGCTGCTGAAGGTGGCCGTCGCGCTGCTCGCCTCGCCCGTGCTGGGGTTCGTGGCCGCGCTGGCGGTCATGCAAGCCACGCGCCGGTTCCTGCGCAATGCCACGCCGAGGGCGAACCTGACCCTGTCGCGCCTGCAGATCGCGACCGCCGCCGCGCTGGCGCTCAGCCACGGCGCCAACGACGCGCAAAAGACCATGGGCATCATCGCGCTCGGACTGCTGACGCTGGGATTCACACACACCTTCGTCGTGCCCTGGTGGGTCATCGTGCTCAGCGCCACGGCCATCGCGCTGGGCAGCCTCGCCGGCGGCTTTCGCGTGATCCGCACGCTCGCGGCACGCTTCTACCGCATCCGCCCGATCCATGGCTTCACCAGCCAGCTCGCCTCGGCGCTGGTGATCCTCGCAGCCTCCCTCGCCGGCGGCCCGGTCAGCACGACGCAGGTCGTGAGCTTGTCCATCCTCGGTGCCGGCGCGGCGGAGCGCAAGTCCAAGGTTCGCTGGACCGCCTTCGGCGAGATCGCGCTCGCGTGGGTGCTGACGCTGCCGGCGACCGGCCTGCTGGCGGTTCCCGTCTATTTCGCGACGGAAGCCGTCTTGCGCAGCGGAGGCGGATGATGGGCTGGTGGTTCGACGGCACGCCGAAGCAACAGAACCGGTTCGTGACCATGCTGATCGGCCAGACCGCGAAATCGGTCGAGGGCCTGCGCACGCTGGAAGACATGGTCGAGGGGGAAAACGGCGATGCGATCGACGTGCTGCGTGCTCATGCGGAAGATGCCAGCGAACTGCGACGCGTGCTCATCGACGAGCTGCACAAGACCTTCATCACGCCGCTCGACCGCGAGGACATCTTCAACCTGTCGCACTGTTTCGAGGATCTGGTGACCTACGCGCTGACGACGGCGGAGGAAATGAGCATCCTGAAGGTGGACGCGGATGAATATGTCCGCCGCATGATCCACCTGGTCTGCCAGGAGACGCTGGAGCTCGACCGGGCGATCCGGCGGCTCGCCGACAATCCCCGCGTTGCGGGCGATCACGCCCGGGACGTGCGCAACATGGAACGGGAAGTCGAACGCGAATACCGCACGGCCATCAAGGAACTGTTCGCGCAGGCGACCGATCCGCAGAGGCTGCCCGGGCTGTTCTACCGGCGCGAGGTCTATCGGCACATCTCCAACATGTCGGACCGCGCCGATTCGGCGGCCAACGTGCTGGGCATGGTGGTCATGAAGCTGGCATGACCCCGCCGGCCGCGTGCGCGTCCTCCGGCTGGTGCCCGTGCGCGTGCCCCTGCGCGCCCGGCGCCGCCTCGCAGATGATCCCGCCGCCCAGACACACGCGGCTCTCGTAGACGACGACCGACTGGCCGGGCGCGACCGCCCACTGCGGGGCCGCGAACGCGATTTCGCAGCGCTGCGCATCGACGTGCTCGATCTCGCACGCGGCATCCTCCTGCCGGTAGCGGATCTTCGCGCCGTAGACCCAGTGCTCGTGCGGCGCCCTGCCCCCGATCCAGCTCAGATCGCGCGCCGTGAGTCCCGCCGACAGGAGCTGCGGCGCGTCGTGTCCCTGCACCACCCGCAGCACGTTGTGCGCGAGGTCCTTGTCGAGGACGTACCACGCCTCGTGTTCTCCGGGGTGCGCGCGGTCGGCGCCAACGACCCCTCCGATGCCCAGGCCCTGGCGCTGGCCGATCGTGTGATACATCAGTCCCTGGTGGTGGCCGAGCAGCCGGCCGTCGAGCGAACGGATCTCGCCCGGCTGGGGCGGCAGGTAGCGGGCGAGGAACTCGCGGAACGGCCGCTCGCCGATGAAGCAGATGCCGGTGGAATCCTTCCTGGCATGATTCGGCAGGCCGGCCTCGCGTGCGATCCGGCGCACGTCGCGCTTGTACAGCCCGCCCAGCGGAAACAGCGTGCGCGCGAGCTGCGCCTGGTTCAGGCGGTAGAGGAAATAGCTCTGGTCCTTGGTGCCGTCCTCGGCCTTGAGCAGCTGGAACTCGCCCTCGACCTCGCGCACCTGGGCGTAATGGCCGGTCGCGATGCGCTCGGCGCCCATCGCGATCGCATGGTCGAGGAAACATCGGAACTTGATCTCGGCGTTGCACAGCACGTCCGGGTTCGGCGTGCGCCCGGCCCGGTACTCGCGCAGGAATTCGGCGAATACGCGATCGCGGTACTGCCGCGAGAAATTGACCGCCTCCAGTTCGATGCCGATGACATCTGCGACCGCGGCCGCATCGACCAGATCCTGGCGCGACGAGCAGTACCGGCCATCGTCGTCGTCCTCCCAGTTCTTCATGAACAACCCGGTGACCTGCCAGCCCTGTCGCTTGAGCAGCAGCGCGGCCACCGCGGAATCGACGCCGCCGGACATCCCGACGACGACGGATTTCCCCGCCGCGCTCACGTCACGCTCACGCAAAGTGGTGAACGAGCTCGAGCGGGAAGCGCCGCCCGGCCAGGTAGTCGGCGACCCCCTGCGCGACCAGCGGGCTGCGGTGGCGCTCGCGGCAGCCGTGCAGCTCGTCTGGGGTGAGCCACAGCGCGCGCACGATGCCGTGATCGAGCCGTCGCGCCGGATCGTGCTCCAGCACGTCCCCGCCGAAGGCGAATCGCAGATAGGTCAGCAGGCCGTCGGGCCGCCGCCATTGGTAGATGCCGACCAGGAAGCGCGGAACGAAGCGGTAGGCGGACTCCTCCATCGCCTCGCGCTCGACCGCCTCGAGCAGCGATTCGCCTTCGTCCAGATGTCCGGCCGGCTGGTTCAGGCGCAAGCCCGCGCCGGTGTGCTCCTCGACCAGCAGGAAGCGGCCGTCGCGCTCGGCGAGCGCCGCGACCGTGACATTGGGTTTCCAGATTCGGTCTTTCATCGGGGCCGGGTCGCATGCCACCCGCCGGATGCCGGGGCGGCATTTTACCGCGCCGGCCGCCGGCGAACACCGCCAGTTGCGCTAAAATGCGGCATCGCAGGTTCCCGGGAGAGCAGGCATGTCGATGGCCGACCGTGACGGTGTCATCTGGTACGACGGGCGCATGGTGCCGTGGCGCGAGGCCACCACCCACGTGCTGACCCACTCGCTGCATTACGGGCTCGCGGTGTTCGAAGGCGTGCGTGCCTACAAGACGGCGAGCGGCACCGCGATCTTCCGCCTGCGCAGCCACACCGACCGGCTGTTCAATTCCGCCCACATCTACATGATGAAGATCCCCTACGGGAAGGACGAATTGATGCAGGCGCAGAAGGAGGTGGTTCGCGCCAACGAACTCGAGTCCTGCTATATCCGTCCGATCGCCTTCTACGGTTCGGAGAAGATGGGAGTCTCGCCCAAGGGCGTCACGGTCCATGTCGCGATCGCCGCATGGCCGTGGGGCGCCTATCTCGGCGCCGAGGGGCTGGAAAAGGGAATTCGCGTCAAGACATCGTCCTACGCGCGCCATCACGTCAATGTGTCGATGTGCCGCGCCAAGTACTCGGGGACCTATGCCAACTCGATCCTGGCCAGCGTCGAAGCCACCAACGAAGGCTATGACGAAGCGCTGCTGCTCGATGTCGACGGCTATGTCGCGGAAGGCCCCGGCGAGAACCTGTTCATCGTCAAGGACGGAAAGCTGTACGAGCCCGAGATCGCCTCGGCGCTGATCGGCATCACCCGCGCGAGCGTCATCACGCTTGCGCGCGAAATGGGCTACGAGGTCACCTCCAAGCGGCTCACCCGCGACGACATCTACATCGCCGACGAGGCCTTCTTCTCCGGCACCGCCGCCGAGGTCACGCCGATCCGCGAGCTCGACGGCCGCACGATAGGCGAAGGCAGGCGCGGGCCGATCACCACGCGCCTGCAGAGCCGCTTCTTCGATGTCGTCAATGGCCGCGTGCCCGAGCACGCCGACTGGCTCGCCCCGGTATAGACGAAAGAGTGCCGAAATGTCCGAAGCAGACCTGAAGGACCGCTCCCGCAGCGTCGAAATCGGCGCAGGAGATCTCCCGCTGCACTGCCCGATGGACGGCTCGCCGCTGTGGGCGAGGCATCCGCGGGTGTTCCTCGACGTGCTGCGCACCGGAGAGGCGACGTGCCCGTACTGCGGCACCCACTACCACTACAAGGGCGAGCGGCCCAAGAGCCAGCACTGATCCGGGTGGGCCGCGCGTTGAGCGGCGACGCACGCCGGTCGCGTGCACGGGTTCGCGTGCCGCGTGCGGCGCAAGCCGCGCTGCGCAGCGCGCTCGTCGTAGCCCCCTCGTGGATCGGCGACCTGGTCGCGGCGCAGCCGCTGTTGCGCCGCCTGCACGAAAAGCACCCCGGACTCGCCATCGATCTGCTCGCGCCCGCCTGGGTCGGCGCACTCGCGTCGCGCATCGCCGAAGTACGCGACGTGATCGACAATCCGCTGCGCCACGGTGAGCTGAACCTCGCCGCCCGCTGGCGGCTCGCGCGCCGGCTGGCGGCCCGGCACTATGACGCCGCCATCGTGCTGCCGAACAGCTGGAAGTCGGCGCTGATCCCGGCGCTGGCGGGCATCGCGCTGCGCATCGGCTATACCGGCGAGGCGCGCTACGGGCTGATCAATCGCCGCCACACGCTCGATGCGAACGCCAACCCCCGGATCGCCGAGCGCTACGCGCAGCTCGCGGAGGCACCGGGCACGCCGCTGCCGCGCCCGCTACCGCAGCCCCGGCTCGCATCCGATGCGGCGCGCAGCGCGGCGACCGCCGCCCGCTTCGGACTGGGCGCGGACGCGGCGCCGGTCGCGCTGTGCCCCGGTGCCGAATACGGGCCGGCCAAACGCTGGCCGATCGGCCACTGGGCCGAACTCGCGCAGCGGCTCGCCTCGCGCGGCCACGCGATCTGGCTGATCGGCTCGGACAAGGATGCCGCGGCGGGCGAGGAAATCGCGCGCGCGGCCGGTGCCGGCAGCCGCAACCTGTGCGGGCGCACGACGCTCGACGAGGCGATCGACCTGATCGGCGCGGCGCATTTCGTCGTCACCAACGATTCGGGACTGATGCATGTCGCCGCGGCACTCGACCGGCCGATGATCGCGCTGTTCGGCTCCTCCAGCCCGCGCTTCACGCCGCCGCTGTCGCGCAATGCCGACGTGATCTGGCTCGAGCTCGAATGCAGTCCGTGCTTCGAGCGCGTCTGCCCGCTCGGGCATTTCGACTGCATGCGCCGGATCGACGCCCGTCAGGTCGAAGCGCGCATGCTCGCGCACCCGGCGCATTGACCGTGACCGTTGCGCACGAGCCCGCCATGCCCGGCCCCAGACCCTTCTTCGCCACGCCGCAGGATGTCGAAGCGGCCTTCTACGATGCGATCGAGCGGGCCGACCTCGAAGCGATGATGTCGGTATGGGCCGAAGACGAGGAGATCGTCTGCGTGCATACGGGCGGGCCGCGGCGCACCGGCTTCGCCCAGATCCGCGAAGCGTGGCGGGAGATCTTCCGCGCCGGGCCGCGGCTCAGGCTGCGCCTGTCCGATGCGGTGCGCATGCAGGGGCTGCTGATTTCCGTGCACAGCGTCTACGAGCACATCGTCGTTGCAGGACAAGGCGCACTGGCCGCGCCCGTCATCGCGACGAACATCTATCTGCGCACCGCGACGGGCTGGCGCATGCTCGCGCACCATGCCTCGCCCGCCCCGACGGGCCAGGCGAACCCGGAGCGCGTCACCGCCGCACCCAAGACGCTGCATTGATGTCCATCGGGATGCGCGCGGACGGCGAGCCGTCGATGGAACCCATCTGCCCGCCCTACCGCGCGCCCCGCTGGCTGCCCGGCGGGCACCTGCAGACGATCTACGGCAGGTTTGCCGGAGCGAGCGCCCCCGCCTACCGGCGCGTTCGCTGGGACACTCCGGACGGGGATTTCATCGACCTCGACTGGATCGGTCCGCACACCGGCGCACCGCTCGTCGTGCTGTTCCACGGACTCGAAGGCAGCTCGCGCAGCCATTACGCGACGACGCTGATGCGCGCGCTGTCTGCGCGCGGGTGGAACGGCGCGGTCGTTCATTTCCGCGGATGTTCGGGCGAGCCGAACCGCCTGCCGCGCGCCTACCACTCGGGCGACGACGAGGAAATCGACTGGATCGTGCGCCGGCTGCGCGCGCAGCACGGCGGCCCGTTGTATGCCATCGGGGTGTCGCTGGGTGGCAACGCGCTGCTCAAGTGGCTGGGCATGCGTGGCGAGGACGCCGGCGTGCTCGACGCGGCTGCCGCGGTGTGCGCGCCGGTCGACCTGACCGCGGCCGGCCATGCGCTGGAGCGCGGCTTCAACCGGCTCTACACGCGCCATTTCCTGCGCACGCTCAAGCCCGTCGCGATGGCCAAGCTCGAACGTTTTCCGGGGCTGTTCGATGCGCGGGCGGTGCGCGAGGCCGGCACCCTGCGCGCGTTCGATGACGCCGTCACGGCGCCGCTGCACGGCTTCCGCGATGCCGCCGATTACTGGACGCGCGCGAGCAGCAGGCCGTGGCTGGCCGGCATCCGCGTCGCGACGCTGATGATCCATGCGCGCAACGATCCGTTCCTGCCGGCCGAGGCGCTGCCTCGCCCCGGCGACGTCGCGCCCTGCGTGCGCCTCGAAATCCCGGAACAGGGAGGCCACGTCGGCTTCGTCAGTGGAGCCTTTCCCGGCCACTGCCGCTGGCTGCCCCGGCGCATGATCGGGTTCTTCGCCGAGGTTGCCGGTGCGCGGGCTTCGGCCGGATAATCGGCACCGGGAGGAACGAGGAGCAATCATGCAGACACCCGCAGCGGAGATCTTCAAGGCCTATGACATCCGCGGCATCGTCGGCAGCACGCTGATCGGCGAAACGGTCCGGCTGATCGGACAGGCGATCGGCTCGGAAGCGGCCGCGCGCAGCCAGCGGGCGATCGCCGTCGGGCGCGACGGCCGGCTGTCCGGACCGGAACTCGCGGGCGCGCTCGCCGACGGCATCCTTCGAGCCGGAGTCGATGTCATCGACATCGGTGCCGTGGCCACGCCGATCAGCTACTTCGCCGCCTTCCATCTGGGCACCGGCAGCTGCGTCAGCGTCACCGGCAGCCACAATCCGCCGGAGTACAACGGATTCAAGATGGTGCTCGGCGGCGAGACCCTCGCGGGCGACGCGATCCAGGCGCTGCGCCGGCGCATCGCGGACGCTCGTCTCGTCCGGGGCGCAGGCAGCATCCGGCACGCCGACGTGCGCGACGCCTATGTCGATCGCATCGTTTCGGACGTGCGGCTCGCGCGCCCGATGAAGATCGTCGTCGATTGCGGCAACGGCGTCGCGGGCGACATGGCGCCGCGGCTGCTGCGCGCGCTGGGGTGCGAGGTGCGCGAGCTGTTCTGCGAGGTCGACGGCCGCTTCCCGAACCATCACCCGGATCCGTCCAAGCCGGAGAATCTCGCCGAGCTGATCCGGGTCGTGCGCGAGACGGGCGCGGAACTCGGGCTCGCATTCGACGGCGACGGCGACCGGCTGGGCGTCGTGACACGCACCGGCGCGATCATCTACCCGGACCGCCAGCTGATGCTGTTCGCGGCCGACGTGCTCGCGCGCAATCCGGGCGGCCAGATCATCTACGACGTCAAATGCACGCGCAACCTGGCCGGCTGGATCCGCGACCACGGCGGCGTGCCGCTGATGTGGAACACCGGGCACGCGCTGATCAAGGCCAAGCTGCGCGAGACCGGCGCGCCGCTCGCCGGCGAGATGAGCGGCCACGTGTTCTTCAAGGACCGCTGGTACGGATTCGACGACGGACTGTACGCGGCATCGCGCCTGCTGGAGATCGTCTCGCGCGCCCGCGACGCCAATGCGTCGCTCGAAGCGCTGCCGGACTCGGTCAGCACGCCCGAGCTCAACGTGAAGATGCGCGAGGGAGAACCGCTGGCGCTGATCGAGGAGCTCAAGCGCACCGCCCGCTTCGAGGGCGCGCGCGAGGTCGTCACGATCGACGGCATTCGCGCGGAATATGCCGATGGCTTCGGGCTCGCGCGCCCGTCCAATACCACACCGGTCGTCGTGCTGCGCTTCGAAGGCGACACCCAGGCCGCGCTGGCGCGCATCCAGGCGGACTTCCGCCGCGTGCTCCACGCGGCCCGTCCCGGCCTCGCGCTGCCCTTCTGATCGCCCCCTACGGCAGGCGGCCGGACACCGCCCGGAGGAATTCGTTGCGCAACTGGGCGTCGGTCTCGAAGCATCCGGCCCATGCCTGGGTCACGACCCGTTCGTCGCCGCGCCTGTCCTCGCCCAGCAGCAGGCACAGCTGCTCGGCTTCGATGGCGCATGCGGCACCGCGCGCGCGGCCATGCCGGACCAGCGCGTCGGCGATGTCGCGCGTGAGCCATTCCTGATAGGTGAAGCGGTGGCCGATCGCATCGACCATGCGCGCGATGCGCCCGAAGCCGTGCAGCCGGCCGCCCGGCACATACGCGACGTGCGCCTCGCCGCGAAAGGGCACGAGATGATGCGGGCATACACCGTGGATCGCGATGCCGCGCACCACCACCATGTCCGCGCGCGCATCGGCGAAGCCCTCGCCGAGCGCGTCCGCCGGGTCGAGCGCATAGCCGCCGAGCAGACGCCGCTGCCAGAGTTCGCGCACGCGCTCGGCGGTCCGGCCCGTGTGGACGGTGTCCGGCTCGATGCCGCAGGCGCGCAACAGATCGGTCACCGCGCGCTCGAATGCCGCCGCATCGAACGGCCGGACCTGCGCGATGCCCGGCCCGCAGGGCATCGCCGCCGGATCGTGGCCCCGGCTCATCCCTTTGCCCCTGCGCCGACAGCCCCCGCGGGGGCCTCGCGCGCATCGCCCGCACCCCTGGGCCACAGCACCATCTGCGTGCAGCGGAACAGCGCGATCTTGCGCCCGCTCGCCTCGTCGGTGACGAGCGCATCCCAGACGTGGGTATTGCGGCCCAGATGCACGGCGCTCGCCTCGCAGGCGATCGCCCCCTCGCGCACGGTGCCGAGAAAATTGGCCTTCAGCTCGATCGTCGTGAACGAGCTCGCGCCCTCCGGCAGATGCGCGATGCTGCCGTAGCCGCAGGTGGTGTCGGCCAGCGCGATCACGCTCGCGGCATGCAGGAAGCCGTTGGGTGCGAGCAGCTCCGGGCGCACGGCGAGCCGGCTGTAGAGCTTGCCGGGCGTCAGCGCGAGAATTTCCAGTCCGAGCAGGCCGGGCAGGAACCCCGAGCCGCGCTCGTTGAGGATCTCCAGCGTCACTTCGCCGCGCAGTCCGGCCGGAGGGCTCATCGTGCCTGTGCCTGTGCCCGGCGCGGATCGCCGCCCGGATCCTTGCGCGCGATGTCGCATCCCGGCGCGGCGCGTGCGGCGCCGCCGCTCACAGCCGCTGCTCCGCCCATGCCGGCACCGAGGCGAGCGCGTCGGCGAGCCGCTCGGGCCGGTTGCCGCCGGCCTGGGCCATGTCGGGCCGCCCGCCGCCCTTGCCGCCGACCTGGCGGGCGACGAAATTCGCGAGATCTCCCGCGCGGATCCGCGCGGTCAGGTCCGCGGTGACGCCGGCCACCAGCATGACCTTGCCATCGGCCACCGCGCCGAGCACGACGACCGCGGGCCTGAGCCTGTCCTTCAGCCGGTCGAGCGCGTCGCGCAGCGCGCCCGCGTCGGCCGCATCGAGCTGCGTCGCGAGCACACGGACGCCCTTGACCTCGCTCGCCCGTGCGGCGAGATCCGCACCCTGGGTCGTCACGAGTCTGGCCTTGACGCGCGCGAGCTCCTTCTCCAGCGCGCGCACATCGTCGAGCACCTGTTTCGCGCGCGAGGCGAGCTCCTCGGGCTGAACGTGCAGCTGCCCGGCCGCCGCGGCGAGCAGCGCGTGCTGCCGCTGCACGAATTCGAGCGCCCCCGCTCCGGTCATCGCCTCGATGCGCCGTATGCCGGCCGCGACGCCCGATTCCGACACGATCTTGAACAGTCCGATGTCGCCGGTGCGCCCCACGTGCGTGCCGCCGCACAGCTCGGTCGAGAAATCGCCCATGCCGATCACGCGCACCTCGTCGCCGTACTTCTCGCCGAACAGCGCCATCGCACCGGATCGCACGGCGTCATCATATGCCATGACGCGCGAGGACACCTGCGCGTTGCGCCGGATCTCGCGATTGACGAGCGCCTCGACCCGCGCGAGTTCCTCCGGCGCCATCGGCTTCGGATGAGAGAAATCGAAGCGAGTGCGCTGCGCATCGACCAGCGAGCCCTTCTGCTGGACATGCGTTCCGAGCACCGCGCGCAGCGCCGCGTGCATCAGGTGCGTCGCCGAATGGTTCCACGCCGTCGCCTCGCGTGCGCCGCGATCCACGCGCGCGGTGACGCGCTCGCCTGTGCGCAGCGCTCCGGCCGTCACGACGCCGTGATGGCCGAACGCGTCGGCCCGGATCTTCTGCGTGTCCTCGACCGCGAACAGCGTCAGGCACACGCCGCCGCCGGTCAGTTCGCCGCGGTCGCCGACCTGGCCGCCGGACTCCGCGTAGAAAGGCGTCCGGTCGAGCACGACGACACCGCGCTCGCCCGCCGACAGCGCCTCGACGGGGAGTCCGTCCCGGTACAGCGCGATCACGGTCGCTTCGCCGTCCAGCGTCTCGTAGCCGCGAAACCGCGTCGCCGGTCCCGCGTAGTCGATCGCGCCCTTCATGCGGAACTGCGAATGTGCGCGCGCCTGGCTGCGCTGGCGTTCCATCGCGCGCTCGAAGCCGTCGGTGTCGACCCGGAAGCCGCGCTCGCGCGCGATGTCCGCAGTCAGATCGAGCGGAAATCCATACGTGTCGTAGAGGCGGAACACCGTCTCGCCGGTGAGCGTCCGGTCGCCGGCGCGAAACGCGTCCTCGAGCAGCTCCATGCCGTGCGAGAGCGTCTCGGCGAAGCGCTCCTCCTCCTGCCGGAGCACCGCCTCGACGCGCCCGGCCTCGCGCGGCAATTCGGGATAGGCCGCGCCCATCGCCGCGCACAGATCCTCGACCAGCCGGTGAAAGAACGGCTGCCTGCAGCCGAGCTTGTAGCCGTGGCGGATCGCGCGCCGGATGATACGGCGCAGCACGTAGCCGCGGCCGTCCGCACCCGGCACGACGCCGTCGACCACCAGGAACGCACACGCGCGGATGTGATCCGCGATGACCTTCAGCGAATTGTCCGCGAGATCCGCCGCACCGGTCTCGCGCGCCGCGGCCCGGATCAGTCGCGCGAACAGGTCGATCTCGTAGTTGGAATGCACGTTCTGGAGAACCGCTGCGATGCGCTCGAGCCCCATGCCGGTGTCCACGCTCGGCTTGGGCAGCGGATGCAGCACGCCGGCCTCGTCGCGGTTGTATTGCATGAACACCAGATTCCAGATCTCGATGTAGCGATCGCCATCCGCTTGCGCCGAACCGGGCGGTCCGCCCCACACCTGTGGCCCGTGGTCGTAGAAGATCTCCGAGCACGGCCCGCACGGACCGGTGTCGGCCATCTGCCAGAAGTTGTCCGAGTGATAC
>JBBIUI010000015.1:0-34424 GCA_037440385.1 Rhodocyclales bacterium
GTGCTGGCGGGCCAGGCCATGGGTCCGGACACCGGGGAGGCGCTCAGGATCGTTCCGCACCTGCACGGCACCGACGGTTTCTTCGCGGTGGTGCTGCAGCGTCGCGCATGAGGCGGATGCTGCGAGTCGCGGTCGCGACCGTGTGCCTGCTGCTGGCCACGGGCGCCGCGGCATTCGACCGGGGCCCGCGCGCGTTCGCGGCGACGGGCACCGTCGAGGTGGCGTTTTCGCCATGGGACGATCCCGAGGCCGTGTTGATCCGCGCCATCGCAGCCGCGCGCCACGAGATTTACGTGCAGGCCTACCTGCTGACCAGTGGTCCGATCGCCGGCGCGCTGATCGCCGCGCGGCTGCGGGGGGTCGGCGTCGAGGTGCTGGCGGACCGCGAAATGACCTTGAACGGCGGCAATACCAAGATTTCCATGCTGGCGGCTGCGGGCATCCCGGTGGCACTCGAGGTGCGCTATCAGGCGGCCCACAACAAGGTGATCCTCGTCGATCCTGAGCAGCCCGACGGCGCGGTGCTGACGGGCTCGTACAATTACACGTATTCGGCGAAAGCGAAAAATGCGGAGAACCTGATCGTGCTGCGCGGCAATCCGGCGCTCGCACGCGCCTACCTCGACAACTGGCGGCGCCATCGCGCCGAGGCATTGCCGTTCGTGCTGTCACCGGAGCCGGTGCGCTGACGGCGATGGAACTGACCGAGATCCACGCCCTGATTCGGATGCTCCTCGCGTATCTGCGCGATCCCGGTTTCTGGCTCGAGTCGGCGGCGTTGTCCGTCGCGCTGTTGCTCGCGTGGCTCATCGTTCGCATCGCCGCTCGGCCGGCTTCCGGCGAGACCCGGATCTGGGGGATCGGGCGCGGCGGCCTGGCGCGCATCGCCTTTCCGCTGCTCGCCAGCGGGGGAGCGCTTGTCGGCCGCCTGCTGCTCAAGCACTGGGGCGTGAGCACCGGGTTGCTGCGCCTGGCGGTGCCGCTGCTCGGCTCGCTGGCATTGGTGCGTGCCGTGACCTTCGCGCTGCACCGGGCATTCGCGCCCTCCGGCCGGCTCGTGCGCGTCGAGCGCAGCGTCGCCGCCGCGGTCTGGATCGCCGTCGCGCTGCACATCGTGGGCTGGCTCGATCCGCTGAGCGAGGCTCTGGATCAGATCGGTTTCGCGATCGGCCAGACCCGCATCAGTCTGTGGATGATCTTGCACGGTGCGGTCACGGTGCTGGCGACCGTTCTCGCCGCGCTGTGGATCGGCGGCGTTCTGGAAGAGCGCCTGATGCGCGCCCAAGCGCTCGATGCGAACGTGCGACTGGTGCTCTCGCGGCTGTCGAAGTCGCTGCTGGTGCTCGCCGCGGTGCTCGTCGCGCTGCCGCTGGTGGGCATCGACATCACGACGCTGTCGGTGTTCGGCGGCGCGCTCGGTGTCGGGTTGGGTTTCGGCATGCAGAAGATCGCCAGCAACTATGTCAGCGGCTTCATCATCCTGCTCGATCGTTCGATCAGTCCGGGCAACCTGATCGAGGTGGAACGCTACAGCGGCGAGGTCACGAAGATCACGACGCGCTACACGGTACTGCGCAGCCTGACCGGCATCGAGGCGATCGTTCCGAACGAAATGCTGGTCGCCAGCGTCGTGACCAACCAGACCTACACGAATCCGCACGTGCGCGTCGCGCTGCGCGTGCAGGTCGGCTACGGTGCCGATCTCGAAGACGCGATGGAACGGATGACGCGAGCCGCCCGAGCGCATCCGCGCGTGCTCGCGGATCCGCAGCCCAAAGCCTACCTCGTGTCGTTCGACGACAGCGGGATCACGCTGGAACTCGGCTGCTGGATCGCCGACCCGCAGAAGGGCACGCTCGATGTGCGCTCGGACATCAACCTCGCGATCTGGCGGGCGTTCGCTCAGGCGGGGATCGAGATTCCGTTTCCGCAGCGCGTCGTGCACCTCGTCGGAGAGCCGCGCCCGGGCGCGCCGGGCACGGATTGCGCCGCGCTTTGAGCGCGCGCGCCCTTCGCGTAGAATCGCGGCGTTGCGAATTTCCGGGTTGATGACGTTGAGATCCTACTTGTTCGCGGGCCTCGTCGAACTGCCCTGGTGGGGACATGTCCTCGTCGTGCTCGCCGCCACCCATGTCACGATTGCGGCGGTGACGATCTTCCTGCATCGCCACCAGGCGCATCGCGCGCTCGATCTGCACCCGATCGTGAGCCATTTCTTCCGGTTCTGGCTGTGGCTCACCACGGGCATGGTCACCCGGGAATGGGCGGCGATCCACCGCAAGCATCACGCGCGCTGCGAGACACCCGAGGATCCGCACAGCCCGCAGATCTACGGCATCCACCGCGTGCTCTGGGGCGGAGTGTTCCTCTACGTCCGGGAAGCGCGCAATCGCGACACGATCGAGCGCTATGGGCGCGGCACGCCCGACGACTGGATCGAGCGCCACCTATACGCGCGCGCTCCCTGGGCCGGCATCGCGCTGATGGCTGCGCTGGACGTGTCGCTGTTCGGCGCGGTTGCGGGGCCGGCGATCTGGCTCGTGCAGATGGCGTGGATTCCGTTCTGGGCGGCAGGGGTGATCAACGGCGTCGGCCACTATTGGGGCTACCGCAACTGGGAGTGCGCGGATGCGAGCCGGAACATCGTGCCGATCGGCATCCTGATCGGTGGCGAGGAGCTGCACAACAACCACCACGCGTTCGCGACTTCCGCGAGGCTTTCCTCCAAGTGGTACGAGTTCGACATCGGCTGGATGTACATTCGCGTGCTCCAGGCATTCGGGCTGGCGCGCGTGAAGAAGCTCGCACCCGTCCCGCGGCTGGGGGTCGCGCGCGCGGTGATCGATTTCGACACGCTGCAGGCGGTGCTCACCTGTCGCTACGACGTGATGGCGAAGTACGTCAGATCGCTCAAGCAGGCCTACCGCGAGGAACTCGCGAAGCTCAATTCGGCCGGTGCGCGCATCGTCGATGCGGCCCAGGCCAGGGCGATCTGGGATGCGCTGGTTCGCGACGGCCCGCAGCCGGCTGCGCACGAGCGTGCCCGGCTCGAATCGCTGCTGGGCCCGAACAGCCGGCTGGCGACGCTGCTCGCCATGCGCCGCGACCTGGTTGCGTTGTGGGAGCGTTCGAACGCGACGCGCGAACAGCTGCTGCATCAATTGCAGGACTGGTGTGCGCGCGCCGAGGCGAGCGGCATCGCACAACTGCGCGAGCTCGCTTTCACGTTTCGGCGCTACGCCATCTGACCCGCGCCGGGCCGAACGAAAAACCCCCGCCGGTCGCTTCCGGCGGGGGTCGTTTCGGTGCCGCGGGGGATCACTTCAGCATGTCGGCCCAGATGTTCTCGGCCCATGCGCTCGCGAATCCCGCTTCCTTCATGTTGCGTTTGGCCGACAGGCCGCCCGCACCCTTGACCGCGACCATGGTCTTCGTCGCCTTGTTGTAGGCGTGGACCGAGGCGACGTGGACGACTTCGCGGTTCGACACCCAGCTGTAGCAGGTGTTGGCGATCATCGGCTCGTCGTTGACGGGGCGACCGGTCATCAGGGCGATGACGGCATCGGCGACGATCTTGCCGTGCTGGTTGGCCATGTGTCCCGACTTCGGCATGCCCGGTGCCGCAAGCGTCGAGTCTCCGATGACGTGGATGTTCTTGTGTGCCAGCGATTCCCACGTGAGATAGTCGACGCCGCACCAGCGGTCGTTGGCGGTGACCAGGCCCGCCTGGCGCGCGACGTTGCCGGCTCGCTGCGGCGGAATGACGTTGAGCACGTCGGCCTTCACGTCGCCGAACACGAGTTTGGCGGTGCGGCTCGCCGGGTCGACGTCGTGCAGCTCGCTGTTCGGGCGGTATTCGATCATGCCCGGATACAGGTCCTTCCAGGCCGCCATGAACAGGCCCTTCTTCGACTGGATGTCCGGGTTCGCGTCGAGCAGCAGGATCTTGGATCTGGGCTTCGTCGACTTGAGGAAGAACGCGATCTGGCAGGCGCGCTCGTACGGACCTGGCGGGCAGCGATAGGGCGACTTCGGGATGTGGATCGCGACGACGCCTCCATCGCGCATCGCTTCGAGCTGCTTGCGCAAGGCGACCGTCTGGGGGCCGGCTTTCCAGGCGTGCAGGATATTGCCCTGCGCGTCGGCGTTGTTCAGGCCGGGGATCGTCTCGTACATGAAATCCACGCCCGCAGACACGATCAGCCGGTCGTAGGTCAGCGCGGCACCGTGCGCGAGGCGCACCTCGCGCTTGACGGGATCGATCGCGGTGGCCTCGTCATGCACGATGCGCACGCCGTGCTTGGCTGCGAGTGCGTCGTACGGCGTGGTGAGCTGGTCGATGGTCATGCTGCCGCCCAGCACGCGGTTGCTGAACGGGCAGGAAACGAATGCGCGCTCGCGCTCGACCAGCACGACCTCGATGTCGGGCGCCCACATGCGGATGTACTTGGCCGCGGTCGCACCGCCGAATCCGCCGCCGATCACGACGACGCGGCCGGCGCCACGGCCGGCTCCGGTGCTCGCGCAGCCTGCGAGCGTCCCGGCCGCGCCGAGCGCGGCACCGGCACCGAGCAGTCTGACGAATTGCCTTCTATCCATGGACATGTCCTGTTCCTCCTTGAGCGTTTCCTTGAGCGTTCGTTGGGCCGGATGCCATTTCTTGCGGCCGTCCCGGTTCCCCTCGGTGGCGGAGATGGCGATGGCGATCCGGAAATGACCGGGCGTTCGCGATGTCCTTACTTGAGAGCCGCGAAGTACGCTGCGATGCGCTCGATCTGATCGTCGCTGTAGCCCTTGGCGTGCTGGTGCATGACCGTCGCGGTCTTGCGCTCGCCCGCCTTGAACTCCTTGAGGACCTTGACCAGCGCACTCTTGTTCTTGCCCGCCAGCGGCTTGATCTCGTTGGTGCTGTGGCCGTTGGTGCCATGGCACGCCGCACAGCTCGCCGCCCAGCTGCGTGCCTTCAGGTCCTGTTGCGCCGAAGCCGGTGCGCTTGCGGCAGCCGCGAGCGCGGCGACCGCGAGCACCGCAACGACCGGTGAAGTCCTATGCATGGATTCCTCCTCTTTCCTGAAATGGGAGCCCGCAAGTGGATCGGCAGCCAAGGCTCCGCCTCCGTGCAGCATGACTGCCGAAGCGTATCGTTGTCCGGCGCGATGATAGGGCCGATTTCGCCTTCCGGCATGGCCGCGGGAAAACGAATGTTCTTATTGCGGGATAAGCGGCACACGTATCCCGGCCGGAAAACAGGCCGGGACCGATCCGGACCGACCATCGCGATGCGATGACCGGGGCGATCGATCCCGGGGATGAGGACGGCGGCTGCTGGATGCGCCGCCGGCGCGAATGCGTGCGTCCGCTTTCGCGGTACGAGGTACGAACTACTTGAGCTTGATTTCCTTGTAGGCGACGTGCTTGCGCGCCACCGGATCGAACTTCTTGAACTCCAGCTTTGCGGGCGTGGTCCGCTTGTTCTTGGTGGTCGTGTAGAAGTGGCCGGTTCCGGCGGTGGATTCCAGCTTGATCTTTTCGCGAGCGCCTTTCGCCATGGTCGAACTCCCTTCCCTCAGGCCTTGCGTCCGCGAGGCAGCCCGGCGAGCACCGCCTCGATTCCGTTCTTGTCGATCGTGCGCAAGCCGGCGTTGCTCACGCGCAGCCGCACCCAGCGCTTCTGGCTCTCGATCCAGAAGCGGCGCGATTGGAGATTGGGCAGGAACCGGCGCTTGGTCCGGTTGTTGGCATGGGAAACGTTGTTGCCCACCATCGGGCTCTTTCCGGTGACTTCACATACGCGGGCCATGATTCGTTCCGATTGCGGCAAAGCGCAGCATTATACCGAAGTCGGCGTGCGCGGCTCAAGCGCCGGGTCAACAGCGCGTCAACAGCGCCGCGTCACAGCAGCCCGCGTTCGGCGAACGAAAGCGGGTTGGCGGTGCCGGCGACGATGAAATGATCGAGCACCTTGACGTCGACGAGCGCCAGTGCCTGCTTGAGCGCCTGCGTGAGCAGTTCGTCGGCGCGGCTCGGCTCGCACGCTCCGCTCGGGTGATTGTGCGCGAAGATCGCGCCGGCCGCGTTGTGGGTGAGCGCGAGCTTGACCACCTCGCGCGGATAGACGCTGGTCTGGGTCAGCGTGCCCCGGAACAGTTCCTCGCGGTGGATCAACCGGTTCTGCGCGTCCAGCAGAAAGACCAGGAAGACCTCGTGGGGCAGCGCGGCGAGCGTGAGCCGGAGGTAATCCTGCACCTGCCGAGGCGAGGCGAGCGGGTCGCCTTGCGCGAGATCCTCGGCGAGCGCCCTGCGCCCGAGTTCCATCGCAGCCTGGAGCTGCACGTATTTCGCCATGCCCAGGCCAGGAAGCCGCGTGAAGTCCTCGATCGGGGCGGCGGTGAGCCGCTGCAGGCTGCCGAAATGCCCGAGCAGTTCGCGCGCGAGGTCGACCGCGCTCTTGCCGCGCACGCCTACCCTGAGGAAGATCGCGAGCAGCTCCGCCTCGGACAGTGCCGCGGGACCGTTGCTCAGAAGCCGCTCGCGCGGGCGCTCCCGTTCGGGCCAGTCACTGATCGCCATCGAATTCCCCCATGCGAGACCGCGATGCCCTCGTGCATGCCGGCAGGCTGCTAGAATCGGGCGCATCGAACCGGATTTTACGACGCCATGGCGGAGCTGACCGGAAAGCGCATCCTGCTCGGAGTCACCGGAGGGATCGCGGCGTACAAGGCCGCGGAACTGGCGCGGCTGCTCGGCCGGGCGGGGGCGCAGGTGGAGGTGGTGCTCAGCCGGGCCGGCGCGCAGTTCGTTACACCGGTGACCTTCCAGGCGTTGTCGGGCAATCCGGTCTGGCAGGATTTGTGGGATGCGCGGGCACCGGGCAACATGGCGCACATCGCGCTGAGTCGCCGCGCCGATGCCATCGTCGTGGCTCCGGCGAGCGCCGATTTCCTCGCCAAGCTCGCGTGCGGACTGGCCGATGACCTGCTCTCGACGCTGTGTCTGGCGCGAGCACGGGCAGGCGTAGGGGGAGGGAGTCGCGAGACGCCGCTGATCGTCGCCCCGGCGATGAACCGCGAGATGTGGGACAACCCCGCCACCGCGCGCAACCTCGCGCGCGTGCGCGAGGACGGGATCGTCGTGCTCGGCCCCGCCGCCGGCGGGCAGGCATGCGGCGAGAACGGAATGGGGCGGATGATCGAACCCGGCGAGCTGCTGGCCGAGATCGTCGCGATCTTCCAGCCGAGACTGCTCGCGGGGCGCAAGGTGCTCGTCACCGCGGGGCCGACCTACGAACCGCTCGATCCGGTGCGCGGCCTGAGCAACCGCAGCTCGGGAAAAATGGGATACGCGCTGGCGCAGGCGGCTGCGGAAGCCGGCGCAGCGGTCACGCTGATCAGCGGCCCGGTGTCGCTGTCGACGCCGGGGTCCGTGACGCGGATCGATGTCACGACGGCGCGCGAGATGCATGCACAGGTCATGCAACGGCTGCCGGCCTGCGACCTGTTCGTCGCCGTCGCCGCGGTCGCCGACTTCCGGCCCGCGCAGGTCTGCGGACACAAGGTCAAGAAGGACGCCGCGCCGCTGACGCTGTCGCTGGAACGCAATCCGGACATCCTGGCGGAAGCCGCGGCTCGCGCCGATGCGCCGTATTGCGTCGGTTTCGCCGCCGAGAGCGAGCGCCTCGACGAGCATGCGCAGGCCAAGCGGCGGGCGAAGGCGCTGCCGTTGCTCGTCGGGAACCTCGTCGAGCAGGGCATGGGAGGCGACGCGACGCGCGTCACGTTGTATGACGACTCGGGCGCACATCCCCTGCCGCCCGGGGCGAAGATCGAGGTGGCCCGCCGCCTCGTGGCCGAAATCGCGCGGCGTCTGCCGCGCCCCGCTGATCGCTGATCGCCTGCATCGATGCATCGCCTCGACCTTCGCATCCTGGATCCTCGCCTGAAGGATCGCCTGCCGCAGTACGCCACCGCCGGATCGGCGGGGCTGGACCTGCGCGCCTGCCTCGACGCGCCGGTGAAGCTGCATGCCGGTGACACGATGCTGGTGTCGGCGGGTATCGCGATCCATCTGGACGATCCGGGGCTCGCGGCGCTGATCGTGCCGCGCTCCGGCCTCGGGCACAGGCACGGCATCGTGCTGGGCAATCTGGTCGGGCTGATCGATTCGGACTATCAGGGCGAGATCTTCGTGTCGGTGTGGAACCGGGGGCGCGAGACCTTCACGCTCAATCCCCTCGACCGCATCGCGCAGCTGGTCGTCGTGCCGGTCGTGCAGGTGTCGCTCAACGTCGTCGACGAATTTCCGCAGAGCCAGCGCGGCGCCGGGGGCTTCGGCAGCACCGGGCGCGTTTGACGGCGTTGCGCTCAGGCGGTTGCGCTCAGGCGGCTTGAACGAACCGGCCCGGCGCCGTACCATCTGCCGCGAGGAGGGACGAAATGAACGGGATTCGATTCCGGTTTCTCGCGCCGATGCTGTGTGCCGGGGTGCTGGCGCTGTCTGTCCAGCCGAACACGCTGCATGCCCAGGCCCGCGCACCGCGTGCGGCCGCCGACCTCGTGGATGCGCGCTGTTCGCTGTGCCACGGACCGGACGGAGAGAGCGTGAGCTCGCTCTATCCGCGGCTCGCGGGACAGCATCCCGAATATATCGAGAAACAGCTCCGGGACTTCAGGGAAGGCCGCCGCAAGGGGACGATGAACGAAATGGCGGCCGATCTCTCGGACGACGAAGTGCGCGCGCTCGCCGCCTATTTCTCGAACAAGAATGTGCCGGTAGCGGCGAGCGCGGACGCCGATCTGGCCGCAGTCGGACGCTACATCTATCGCAAGGGCGATGCCTACTCGGGCGTGCCGGCCTGTGCGGGATGCCACGGCCCGACCGGCATGGGGACCGCGAAGCTCCCGCGGCTCTCGGGCCAGCGTGCAAGCTACATCGAACGACAGCTCAAGCAGTTCAACAAGCGCGAGCGCACGAACGACAATGCGATCATGCACACTGTCGCATCCAAGCTCACCGAGCTCGAAGCGAGGGCGGTCGCCGAGTTCGCCGCGGCCTTGCAGTGACGCGGGCCGCGGCCGCCCGAGTGCGCGCAGGCGTCAGTCGAGTTTCTCGTAGAGCTGTAGCGTGAGGAATTCGGCGAACGTGTCCGACGTCGACATCTCCTCGAAGATCCTGGCAGCCTGCAGATAGGTCGCGTCGTAGGCGGCCTCGCCGACCAGCGTCCGGATTTTCTCCATTTCCTGCGGGATCAGGCCGCGAACGAGTTCGCGTGTCACCTTGCGCCCGTCTTCGAGCACGCCCTTCCGCGAGCGGATCCACTGCCACACCTGCGAGCGCGAGATCTCCGCAGTCGCGGCATCCTCCATCAGGTTGAAGATCGGCACGCAGCCGTTGCCGGTGAGCCACGAGCCGAGATACTGGATGCCGACGCTGATGTTGTTGCGCAGGCCGGCTTCCGTGATCGGCTGTTCGGGCCGGAAGTCGAGCAGCTCGGCGGCGCTCACCGCGACGTCGTCGCGCTTCTTGTCGATCTGGTTGGGACGATCGCCGAGAACCTTCGTGAATGCTTCCATCGCGATCGGCACCAGGCCGGGGTGCGCGACCCATCCTCCGTCATAACCATCCGCGGCGTCGCGCTCCTTGTCGGCTCGCACGCCGTCGAGCGCGCGCTCGTTGGCCCGGGGATCGTTCTTGATCGGAATGAGCGCCGACATTCCGCCGATCGCCGGCGCGTTGCGCCGGTGACAGGTCTTGAGCAGCAGCAGCGAATAGGCGCGCATGAAGGGCACCGTCATCGTGATGCGTCCCCGGTCGGCGAGGCAAAACCCTTCCTTGTTCTTGAACTTCTTGATGCACGAGAAGATGTAGTCCCAGCGACCGGCGTTGAGTCCCGCCGAGTGATCGCGCAGCTCGTAGAGGATCTCGTCCATCTCGAAGGCCGCGAGGATCGTCTCGACCAGCACGGTGGCCTTGATCGTCCCGCGCGGAATGCCCAGTTCGTCCTGTGCCATGCAGAACACGTCGTTCCACAGGCGCGCTTCCAGGTGGGATTCCATCTTCGGCAGGTAGAAGTAGGGGCCGCTCCCGCGCGCCATCAGCTCTGTTGCGTTGTGAAACAGGAACAGCGCGAAGTCGAAGATGCCGCCGGAGACGCGCTCGCCGTCGACCCGCACGTGCTTCTCGTCGAGATGCCAGCCGCGCGGGCGCACGACCAGCGTGGCGATCTCGTCGTTCAGCTTGTAGCGCTTTGCGCCCTGCTCGAAGTCGATGCGCCGGCGGATGGCATCCATCAGCGCGATCTGCCCCTGGATCTGGTTCGACCAGTTCGGGGTGTTGGAGTCCTCGAAGTCGGTCATGTAGGAGTCCGCGCCCGAGTTCAGCGCGTTGATGATCATCTTGCGCTCTGCCGGGCCGGTGATCTCGACCCTGCGGCACCGGAGGTCTTCGGGCACCGGCGCGATCGTCCAGTCGGCTTGGCGCACGCCCTTCGTCTCGGCGAGGAAATCGGGCATCCTGCCGGAGTCGATTTCCCGCTGGCGCTCGGCGCGCCTGCGCAGCAGCTCGCCGCGCCGGGCGTTGAAGCTGCGGTGCAGCCTGGCGACGAAGGCGAGCGCGCCGGGCGTGAGGACCGTTTCGAAACCGGGCAGCATTGGGGCCTCGATCTCGACACCCTGCGGAAGGTTCTGGTTCATTGCGGTCTCCTGTGACGAATCGATTTCGTGAACGGTCATCCGTTTGCGGCCGCCGGGAAGTTCCGGGGCGAGCGTTATGCTGGCGGTCAAATTATATACCCCTCCAAGTATGCACCCGTGGCCGGGAAAAACGCAGCCGCTGCGTTGCCCCCGTGCGGCCGCCCGCGGGACGAAAAAGAAACGGCTGCACGCCCGGGGGCATGCAGCCGTGTGGTGAGCGCTTCGGGTCAGCGTGCGTTCGCCGCCTTCCTTTCGAAGAACTGCTCGTCCTCGGTCGAGCCCTTCAGCGCCGAGGTCGAGGCGTTGCGTTCGATCGTCGTCGTGACGGCGTCGAAGTAACCGGTGCCCACCTCGCGCTGGTGCTTGACCGCGGTGAACCCGTGTTCGGCGGCGGCGAATTCGGCTTCCTGGAGTTCCACGAATGCGCTCATCTGGTTGCGCGCATAGCCGTGCGCGAGGTTGAACATCGAGTAGTTCAGCGTGTGGAATCCCGCCAGCGTGATGAACTGGAACTTGTAGCCCATCGCGCCGAGTTCCTTCTGGAACTTGGCGATCGTCGCATCGTCCAGGTTCTTTTTCCAGTTGAACGACGGGGAGCAGTTGTACGCGAGCGGCTTGCCTGGAAAACGCTTGTGGATCGCGTCGGCGAACTTGCGCGCATAGACGAGATCCGGCTTGCCGGTTTCACACCACACCAGGTCGGCATACGGGGCGTAGGCCAGTGCGCGCGAGACCGCCTGTTCGAGTCCCGCCCGCGTCCGGAAGAAACCTTCCACGGTCCGCTGCCCGGTACAGAAGGGCTTGTCGTTGTCGTCGATGTCGCTGGTGACGAGATCTGCCGCTTCGGCGTCGGTGCGGGCCACGAGTATCGTCGGAACGCCCAGAACGTCCGCGGCGAGCCGCGCGGCTACCAGCTTGTCGATCGCTTCGCGGGTGGGTACCAGAACCTTGCCGCCCATGTGCCCGCATTTCTTGACCGATGCGAGCTGATCCTCGAAGTGCACGGCGGCAGCGCCCGCGGCGATCATCGCCTTGGTCAGCTCGAAGGCGTTGAGCACGCCGCCGAAACCTGCCTCGGCGTCGGCGAGTATGGGTGCATAGAAGTCGACGTAGCCTTCGTCGCCCGGCCGCTTGCCTTCCATCCACTGGACCTGGTCGCACCGCGCGAGCGCGTTGTTGATGCGGCGTACCGCGGCCGGACCGGAGTTGGCCGGATACAGCGACTGGTCGGGGTAGACCTCTCCGGCAAGGTTGGCGTCGGCGGCGACCTGCCAGCCGGACAGATAGATCGCTTTCAGGCCGGCCTTGACCTGTTGCATCGCCTGGTTGCCGGTCAGTGCGCCCAGCGCATTGACGAACGGTTCGTCGTGAATGAGTTTCCACAGCCGTTCGGCGCCACGGCGCGCGAGCGTGTGCTCGACCTGAATCGAGCCGCGCAGCCGCACGACATCCTCGGCGCCGTAGCCGCGCTCGACATCCTTCCAGCGCGGGTCCTCCTTCCACTGCTGTTTCAGCTTTGCGACATCCTGGTCACGATTCATTTGGTCTCCTCGATGGTGAAGGGCACTCATGGGAATGGCGCGCATCGCCTGACCGCGCACCCTCCCTCCGCCCGCCCGGCCGATGCCTTGAGGGCATGCACCGAAGGGGCCTCCACGTGACGGTCAGAGGTTCGTCTGACGAGCCATGCCGGGTGCCGAGCTCTTCCCGACCGGATGCGCTGAAGGGGGTACCCTCGGGCGCATTCGTGATGCTCGAAGTATAAAGGTGGCCCCGCGAAGCAACAAGGTCTTATAGAAGACCGTTTGCAAAAAATTTATCGTTCCGAATCACTGTGCTGCATAGTTTATCTCACTATATGAAACGAAAAATCCCGCTGTGAAATGCAAGCGTGATGCGTCGCACAAAACGTGCGTCGGCGGCGCTGCACCGGGCGACGCGCGCCGTGCCCGGACGCTTCGAACGTATCAGGAGGGTTGCACGAGCGCGTGATCCGAAACGATCACGCCGTCCTCGTCGGCATACAGGAAATCACCGGGCGCGAAGGCCACCCCGGCGAAACTCACCTGGACATCCCTTTCGCCGGCGCCTTTCTTGACGCTTCGCATCGGATGGGTGGCCAGTGCCAGCACGCCGATCGGGGTGTGTGCCAGAACGCGTGAATCGCGCACGCAGCCGTTCACGACGATACCGGCCCAGCCGTTGTCGGCTGCGCGCCGGGCCAACCGGTC
The DNA here is from genome assembly GCA_037440385.1 of Rhodocyclales bacterium. GTDB lineage: Bacteria > Pseudomonadota > Gammaproteobacteria > Burkholderiales > Rhodocyclaceae > CG2-30-68-42. Next base: position 12,920 of record JBBIUI010000015.1, read on the forward strand.
TCCGACCAGGGCGCAGCGCAGGCTGGCCCCGCCGTCGATCACCAGCACGCGGCCGGCACCGGGCTCGTCCACGGCCGCCCGCACGAGCGAGTTGTCCTCGAAACAGCGCAGCGTCGAAACCGGCCCGCAGAACGCCGGCCGCTGGCCGAAACTGCGGAGCATCGGGACGAGGACGCGTACACCCTCGTCCTGTGCATCGCACAGGTCGGCCGTGTGGAAGTCCATGCGGACCATTCGGCGGGAGGGACCGGCGGGCCCGCGGCGATGCGCGGGTCCGCCGGCAGGCGGCTCAGGTGGTCGCCTCGACGGTCTCGTCGAAGACGAGCTTCACGTCGTGCTGCTCGTCGAGATCGACCGTGACGTGCCCTCCGCCGGCGAGCCTGCCGAACAGCAATTCGTCGGCCAGCGCCGAGCGGATCGTGTCCTGGATCAGCCGTGCCATCGGCCGGGCTCCCATCAGGGGGTCGAAGCCCTTGTCGGCGAGCCAGTTGCGCAGCCTGTCGGTGAAGACCGCCTCGACTTTCTTCTCGTGCAGTTGCACTTCGAGCTGCATCAGGAATTTGTCTGCGACGCGCAGGATGATCGAACGGTCGAGGCCGGCGAACGAGATCGTGGCGTCGAGCCGGTTGCGGAATTCGGGTGAAAAGGTGCGGCGAATGTCCGCCGACTCGTCGCCCGCGGTGCGGGAGGCCGTGAAGCCCATCGAGGTCTTCTGCAGGGTCTCCGCACCCGCATTCGTCGTCATGATGAGGATCACGTTGCGGAAGTCCGCCTTGCGGCCGTTGTTGTCGGTCAGCGTGCCGTGGTCCATGACCTGCAGCAGGATGTTGAAGATGTCCGGGTGGGCCTTCTCGATTTCATCGAGCAGCAGCACCGCGTGCGGTTTCTTGGTGATCGCCTCGGTGAGCAGTCCGCCCTGATCGAATCCGACGTAGCCCGGCGGTGCGCCGATCAGTCTGGACACCGCATGCCGCTCCATGTACTCCGACATGTCGAAGCGCACCAGTTCGATGCCCATGCAGTAGGCGAGCTGGCGCGCGACCTCGGTCTTGCCGACCCCGGTCGGTCCGCTGAACAGGAAACATCCGATCGGCTTGCTGGGGTTGCCCAGCCCCGAGCGCGACATCTTGATCGCCTGGGCGAGCGCGTCGATGGCCTTGTCCTGACCGAACACCACGCTCTTCAGGTCGCGCCCGAGATTCCTGAGTGCGGCGCGGTCGTCGCTCGATACGTGCTGCGAGGGCACGCGCGCGATCTTTGCGACGATCTCCTCGATCTCCGTCTTGCCGATCACCTTCCTCTGGCGCGATTTCGGCAGGATCCGCTGTGCCGCACCGGCCTCGTCGATGACATCGATCGCCTTGTCCGGAAGATGGCGGTCGCTGATGTAGCGCGCGGACAGCTCGGCGGCGCTCGCGAGCGCGGTGCTGGAATACTTCACCCCGTGATGCTGCTCGAAGCGAGATTTCAGGCCCTTCAGGATCGAAACCGTCTCCTCGATCGAGGGCTCGGCCACGTCGATCTTCTGGAAGCGGCGCGACAGCGCGTGATCCTTCTCGAACACCTGGCGGAACTCGTTGTAGGTCGTCGCACCGATGCACTTGAGCTGGCCGGTCGATAGCGCCGGCTTGAGCAGATTCGAGGCATCGAGTGTTCCACCCGAGGCGGCTCCCGCGCCGATCAGCGTATGGATCTCGTCGATGAACAGGATCGCGTTCGGGTTTTCTGCGAGCTGCTTCAGCACGGCCTTGAGCCGCTGTTCGAAATCACCCCGGTACTTGGTTCCGGCCAGCAGCGCTCCCATGTCGAGCGCATAGATCTGGGCGCGGTTCAGAATCTCCGGGACGCGCCCCTCGACGACGTGGCGGGCGAGACCTTCGGCGATGGCGGTCTTCCCCACGCCGGCTTCCCCCACCAGCAGCGGGTTGTTCTTGCGCCGCCGGCACAGCGTCTGGACGACGCGCTGGAGTTCATTGTCGCGGCCGATCAGGGGGTCGATCTTGCCCAGCAGCACGAGTGCGTTCAGGTCCTGCGTATAGGCTTCGAGCGCACCGCCGGTCTGCTGGCCCTCGTGCTCCTGTTCGGCGCTCTGCTCATCGGTGCCCCCGCCAGAGGCGTCGCGGCGAGCCTCCTGCGGCGCCTTGGTGATCCCGTGGGAAATGTAGTTCACGACGTCCAGCCGCGTGATGCCCTGACGCTGCAGGAAATACACGGCGTGTGAATCCTTCTCGCCGAAGATCGCGACCAGCACGTTTGCGCCGGTGACTTCCTTCTTGCCGGAGGACTGTACGTGCAGGATGGCGCGCTGAATCACGCGCTGGAAGCCCAGCGTGGGCTGTGTGTCGATGTCTTCGCTGCCCGACACCGTGGGCGTATGCTCGTTGATGAACGCCGTGAGTTCCCTGCGCAAGCCATCGATGCTGGCGGCACACGCGCGCAGCACCTCGGCCGCCGACGGATTGTCGAGCAGCGCGAGCAGCAGATGCTCGACGGTGATGAATTCGTGCCGCTTCTGGCGCGCTTCCACGAACGCCATGTGCAGACTGACTTCCAGCTCCTGCGCGATCATTTCAGTTTTCCTCCATCACGCAGGCAAGCGGGTGTTGCTGCTCGCGCGAGAATGCACTGACCTGTTCGACCTTGCTCGCCGCGATGTCCTTGGGGAACACGCCGCACACGCCCACCCCTTCGCGGTGCACCTTCAACATGATTCGTGTCGCCTGTTCGCGGCTCATCGCGAAAAACCTCTGAAGCACCACCACGACGAAATCCATCGGGGTGTAATCGTCGTTGAGAAGGAGCACCTTGTACAGGCGTGGCGGTCCGGCCGTGCCGTGCTCGGTCTCGAGCACATCCTCCGCCTGCCTGCGCGTAGCCATTGAGGAATTCTAATCCGAAACCGCGATCGCGCAAGCGTCGGAAGAAACCGGTTAACCGTGTCGATCTCAGAGGGACACACGCGGTCGCCGGCAGGCGTGCCGCGGCACCGATCCGACGGTCGACTTCGTCCGTTCCGTCGGCCGCGGATCCCGGTCGCTGTGGTTTTGTTGTCATGCAGCATTCGAAGCAATGGTTGACGGAACACACTCACTTGGCGTAAAAACCAACCCGTGTTTGCGCGCGGTGCATGGCGCGTTCGGGTCGGGGCGTCCGCTTTGCCACGTTCCCTGGGCTCCGGCGTCCTCGGTTGCAAACATGGCGGGCTATCCAACCCGGTTCATTTGAGTTCAACTTTGGGAAATGGTTTTATGGCAACTGGTACTGTGAAGTGGTTCAATGACGCCAAGGGCTACGGGTTCATTACACCGGACGACGGCAGTGAGGATCTGTTCGCCCATTATTCCGCCATACAGTCGAGCGGATTCAAGTCGCTGAAGGAGGGACAGAAGGTTTCCTTCGAAGTGACTCAGGGACCCAAAGGCAAACAAGCCTCGAACATCCAGTCACTTTGAGTCGGGCCGGCACACGCTAATCTTTCGCGTGTGCCGGTTGCCCAGCGAACCCGGTCGGCGCGAGCCTCCGGGTTTTTTTCGTGGACGCGGCGACGCTCCCTTGCGGAGGCGTCGCCACGGTAGTGCTCGCGCAGGCCAGCCGGCGCCTACATGCGTTCGATCATCGCGTTGCCGAAACCGGAACAGGAGACCTCGGTGGCGCCGTCCATCAGGCGGGCGAAGTCGTAGGTCACGATCTTGTCGGCGATCGCCGCCTCGATCGACCGGGTGATGAGCTCGGCCGCCTCGCGCCAGCCCATGTGCCGCAGCATCATTTCCGCGGACAGGATCAGCGAACCGGGGTTCACCTTGTCCTTGCCCGCATATTTCGGCGCGGTGCCGTGGGTGGCCTCGAAGACCGCATAGTCGTCCGACAGGTTCGCGCCCGGAGCGATGCCGATCCCACCGACCTGGGCGGCGAGCGCGTCCGAGATGAAGTCGCCATTGAGGTTCATCGTGGCGATGACGTCGTACTCCGCCGGCCGCAGCAGGATCTGCTGCAGGAAGGCATCCGCGATGGCGTCCTTGATCACGATGTCATGGCCGTTGTTCGGGTTCGCGAACCTGCACCACGGTCCGCCATCGATGGGCTGGGCACCGAATTCGCGCCGGGCCAGCGCGTAGCCCCAGTCGCGGAAAGCGCCTTCCGTGTACTTCATGATGTTGCCCTTGTGCACGAACGTCACCGACTTGCGATCGTTGTCGATGGCGTACTGGATCGCCTTGCGCACCAGCCGTTCCGTGCCTTCCCGGGAGACGGCCTTGATCCCGATTCCCGACGTGCCGGGAAACCGGATCTTCGTGACGCCCATGTCCTGTTGCAGGAAGCCGATCACCTTCCTGGCATCTTCGGACTCGGCGGGCCACTCGATGCCTGCGTAGATGTCCTCGGTGTTCTCGCGGAAGATCACCATGTCGGTCTTTTCCGGAGTCTTCAACGGGCTGGGCACACCGCGGAAGTAGCGCACCGGGCGCAAACACACGTACAGGTCGAGCTCCTGCCGCATGGTGACGTTGAGCGAGCGCATGCCGCCGCCGATCGGCGTGGTCATCGGGCCCTTGATCGAGATCACGTATTCCTTGAGTGCGTCGAGCGTCTCGGCGGACAGCCAGACGTCGCCGCCATAGACGCGGGTGGACTTTTCGCCTGCATAGACCTCCATCCAGGCGATTTTTCGTTTTCCGCCGTAGGCTTTCGCGACCGCCGCATCGACGACCTTGATCATCACCGGGGTGATGTCCACGCCGATGCCGTCGCCTTCGATGTATGGAATGATCGGATTGTCCGGGATCGGCTGGCCCGGAACGATCTTCTTGCCGTCGTGCGGAATCTTGATCTGACGCTTGCTCATGCGACTCCCTCTGTGGATTGGATGATGCCAGGATGAAATCCGGCGGCTCGACGGCCCGATCGTTCCCGCGCCGCGGCTGCCGGCCGAAACCATTTGCACGATCGATGATTGCATTATCCCGCAATCGCCCGGTCGCGGCCAGTGCCGGGCGGCTGCGCCGGGGCTCGCGGGGGCCCGATGCTACAATCGGAACCATCGCGTCGGATTGCGTGAACATGTGGACGGAGCTGGAACCGGGAGGCGGGCGGCATGCGCTCGCGCAAGCCATCGCGCGGGCGATCATCGAGGGCTTCGACCGGCATTACCGGCTGTTCGGCGAGATCAGCCGGCGCGCGCAGCAGCGCTTCGAGGCCGCCGACTGGCAGGCGGTGCAGCGCGACGCCAAGGAGCGCGTCGGTTTCTATGACGCGCGCGTCAACGAGTGCGTCGAACGGCTGCGCACGGAGTTTCGCGCCGAAACGATCGATCACGCGACCTGGCAACGGGCCAAGCTGCTGTACATCGGCCTGCTGACCGATCACAAGCGTCCGGAACTCGCCGAGACCTACTTCAATTCGGTGTCCTGCAAGATCCTGCACCGGAGGTACTTCAACAACGACTTCCTGTTCGTGCGGCCGGCCATTTCGACGGACTACATCGAATCCGATCCGCCGTCCTACCGGACCTATTACCCGCGCCAGGCCGGCCTGCACGCGACCGCCCGCCAGGTGTTCCTCGATTTCTCCTGGAAGCGTCCGTTCGCCGACCTCGATCGGGACGTCGGCTTCGTGCTCGAGACATTCAAACGGCATCTGGGCGGCGAGTGGCCGAACGCCGAGGCGAACTTCCAGGTGCAGGTGCTGCATTCGCCTTTCTACCGGAACAAGGGGGCGTACGTCATCGGCAAGGTCGTCAACGGCTACCACGAATATCCGTTCGCCGTGCCCGTGCTCCATGAGCCGGGCGGCGGGCTGTGCCTGGACACCATCCTGCTCGATCCGTGGCGCATCCAGTTGCTGTTCAGCCTGTCGCGCGCCTATTTCATGGTCGACATGGCGGTGCCCTCCGCCTATGTCGATTTCCTGCGCGGCATCATGCCCAACAAGCCGCGGGCCGAGCTCTACACGATGCTGGGCCTGCACAAGCAGGGCAAGACGATGTTCTTCCGCGAGCTGATCCATCACCTGCGCCATTCCGACGACAATTTCATCATCGCGCCGGGCATCCGCGGACTGGTGATGGTGGTCTTCACGCTGCCGTCGTTCCCGTATGTCTTCAAGGTGATCCGGGACCGGATCGCGCCGTCCAAGGACGTGACACCCGAGATCGTCAAGGCCAAGTACCTGATGGTCAAACAGCACGACCGGGTCGGGCGCATGGCCGACACGCTGGAGTTCTCCGACGTCGCCTTGCCGAAGGTGCGTTTCTCGCCGGAGCTGCTCGACGAGCTCCAGCGGCTCGCGCCCTCGGTGTTGGAGGAGGATGGCGACAAGCTGGTGATCCGGCACGTCTATATCGAGCGGCGCATGGTGCCGCTGAACATCTATCTGGACGACGCAGACGAGGAACGGGTCGAACATGCGGTGCGCGAGTACGGCAATGCCATCCGCGAGCTGGCCGCGGCCAACATCTTTCCCGGCGACATGCTGTGGAAGAATTTCGGCGTCACCCGTCTGGGCCGGGTAGTGTTCTACGATTACGACGAAATCGAATACCTCACCGACTGCAACTTCCGGCGCATCCCGCCTGCACCCAACCCCGAGTACGAATTGTCGGGCGAGATCTGGTATGCCGTCTCGCGGCACGACGTGTTTCCGGAGGAGTTCGAGACCTTTCTGCTGGGCTCGCCGATGGTGCGCAAGTGCTTCCTGAAATACCATCGGGAACTGCTCGACACCGCGTTCTGGCAGGCGGCCCAGGCGAGGAATCGCGCCGGGCAGGTCGACGATTTCTTCCCCTATCCCGAGTCGCTGCGTTTCTGCCGGATGTTTGCCGACGCCTGCCGGACCCCGCGCTTCGCAGCGGCACGTGCGAATGCGGCGTGAAGGCGGCGCGGTTCGATCGGCGCTCCGGGGGGCATCGGCGTGCGGGCGCGGTGCGACATGGGGCCGCGGCCCGGCATGAACCCGCATCGGACCTTCCGTCGTAGGCACACCCAGCCATGAGCCACGTCCTGCATCGCGACGCCCGCGTCGTACCGCCGATGGCCGCGGGCGGTGAGGGCGTCTATCTGATCGACGCCGCCGGGCGCAGGTACCTGGACGCCTCGGGTGGTCCGGCGGTGTCCTGCCTGGGCCACGGGCATCCTCGCGTGGTCGAGGCCATCCGCCGGCAGGCGGGGACGCTCGCCTATGCCCATACCTCGTTCTTCACGAATCAGCCGATGGAGGATCTGGCCGAGCTGCTGGCGGATGCGGCACCGGGCGATCTCGACCGCGTGTATTTCGTCTCGGGCGGCTCGGAGGCGATCGAGGCGGGGCTCAAGCTCGCCCGCCAGTATTTCCTCGAGATCGGCCAGCCGCAGCGACGCCACTTCATCGCCCGGCGCCAGAGCTACCACGGCAACACGCTCGGTGCGCTGGCGGTCGGCGGCAACGCCTGGCGGCGCACCCGCTTCGCGCCGATGCTGATCGATGTCGCCCACGTGTCGCCGTGCTATGCGTACCGCGACCGGCGCGAGGACGAGACGGATGAAGCCTACGGCGAGCGCCTGGCGCGGGAACTGGAGGATGCGATCCTCGGGCTGGGCGAGGACACCGTGGTGGCCTTCGTGGCCGAACCGGTCGTCGGCGCGACGCTGGGCGCCGTGCCCGCGGTACCGGGTTACTTCCGGCGCGTGCGCGAGGTGTGCGACCGCTATGGCGTGCTGCTGTTGGCCGACGAGGTCATGTGCGGCATGGGCCGTACCGGCACGCTGTTCGCGTGCGAGCAGGAGGGCATCGTGCCCGACCTGGTGACGATCGCCAAGGGGCTGGGCGGCGGCTACCAGCCCATCGGCGCGCTGATGATGAGCGGACGCATCTTCGCCGCAGTGCGCGACGGCACCGGCTGCTTCCAGCACGGCCACACCTACGTGGGGCACCCGATCGCCTGCGCGGCGGCGCTCGCGGTGCAGCAGGTGATCCGCGATGAACATCTGCTCGACGATGTCGTCGCGCGCGGCACGCAGCTTCGCGCGGCACTGGAACGGCGCTTCGACGATCATCCGCACGTGGGCGACATTCGCGGGCGGGGGCTGTTGCTGGGCCTGGAGATCGTCGCCGACCGGCAGTCCAAACGCCCGTTCGATCCGCAGGGTCGGGTCCATGCGGCCATCAAGCGCGAGGCGATGGCCCGCGGGCTGTGCTGCTATCCGATGGGTGGCACGATCGATGGCCGAAGCGGCGACCACGTGCTGCTCGCGCCGCCGTTCATCCTCGGCGAGGAACACGTGGCCGAGATCGTCGACAAGCTCGCACCGGCCATCGACGCGGCGATCGCGGCGACGCGCGCGTGAGAGCCGACCCCCGCCGATCATCGCCGCGGCGGCCGGCGGCGTCGCGACGCGTGCTGCGTGCCGGGTCGCTCGCGCCGGCGAACCGGTGTCTCGGGCGTTCGCGGCAAGGATGCGGAGCCTTTCCGGCGGTGCGGCGTTGGCCCGCAGCGATCCCGCCTTGCCGGGGCGGCGCGTGTCAACCGAACCCGGTCCAGGGCGTTATGGCATCTGACCGGAGGGTCTCCGGTCGGTGGATCCATCATAAATCACGTTCAGGAGCCTTTACATGAGCAAACTGTTGTCGATGCTGGTCGCCGCATCTTTCGCCGCCGTGAGCATGTCTTCCTTCGCCGCTGAAGAGCCGAAGGACAAGCCCGCTGCCGAAGCCAAGAAGGACGTCAAGAAGCCCGCCAAGAAGGCGGCCAAGAAGGCTGCCAAGAAGGACGAGGCGGCCAATCCTTGCGCAGCCAAGGGCGAAGCGAAGAAGTAATCTCCCTCCGGGGAACGAAAGGCCGGCCTCCGCGCCGGCCTTTTTCTATGCTGCGGGCGCTTGGCCGCCCCGGAACCGTCAACAATCGCGGCGACGGCGCGTTACGCATACCGACAGACGGTCATGCCGGGTCACCCTGTCGAGGCGATCGACGGCCCGGACGTTCATACGAGGAAACGCATCATGAGCAAGCTCGTCTCCGTACTGATTGCCACGCTGTTCGCCGCGACCACCGCGATCGCCGCGGATGCCCCGAAGTCGGAGCCCAGGGCGATGCCCGCTGCCACGACCGCCACTGCGGCCCCGGAAGCAGGCAAGAGCGATGCCGCTGCACCCGTCGCCGGCAAAAAGATGGTGAAGAAAGCGAAGAAAGCGAAGGGAGCCAGGAAGGCCAGGAAGGCCAAGCGGGCGGCCGCCGAGCCCAAGGCCTGAAGGCGAAGGATCGGCAATCCGGTCGGGACGCACCACCCGGCGGATGTTCCGACGGGCCGCCACACGGGGGGATGCATGAAAGCGCTGCGCGCGGTGCCGGCCGTGCTGTTTTCGCTGTGGTCGTTGGCTGCGGGTGCGCAGGCCACGATCGAACTGGCGGCGGGCATGTATCGGATCGAGGCCGAGGTGGCCGCCGATTTCGACTCGCGTGCCCGCGGCCTGATGTACCGCAGTTCGTTGCCCGTCCAGGCCGGGATGCTGTTCGTCTTCCCGGAAATCGCGCGCCATTGCATGTGGATGCGCAACACGCACCTGCCGCTGAGCGTCGCTTTCGTCGATGCCGGCGGCCGCATCGTCAATATCGAAGACATGGAGCCGCTCACCGAGGAGAACCACTGCGCGGCGAAGCCGGCGCGCTATGCGCTGGAGATGGGCGCGGGCTGGTTCGCACAGCGCGGTATCCGGCCCGGCTTCAGCCTGCGCGGACTCGAGAAGGCTCCCCTGCCAAGGTGATCGCGCCGGGTCAGCGCGAGGCTGCCGCGGCCGCGACCCGGCCGGCCAGCGCCGCCTGACGGAGCTTGCGTTCGAGGCGCTCGATGCGCCCGCGATGGGCCGGGTTGGACGGCTGCGCGGCGCTCAGCCGCCGTGCGGCAGCCGCCGCGGCATGCAGATCCCGACGGACGTGTTCGTGATGGATCGCGAGCCGCTCGATGCCCGCGAGGCTGTCGCTGCGCGCGAGCGCACGCCAGATCCGCTCCGCTTCGTCGTGGTCGCCGCGCTTGCGATGCAGGCAGGCCAGTTCCAGCAGACCGTCCTCGTCGAGCCGGTCGCGCGCATCCTCGAGTCGGCGCAGCGCGAGCTCGTGCGCGCCCGAACGCGCGTATGCGCGCGCGATGCCGAGCACATCCGCCTCGCACACGCGCGAACCGTCGTAGATGGCGGCCAGTGCCGGCAGCAGCGCGGCCAGCGACACCAGATCCCGGAAGTTGTGCGCGAGGATGGCCGGAGCCGCATCGAGACCGTCGCCGCGCAGGAATCCGGCCCATGCCTGTGGCATCGCCGCGCCCGGCAGATCGCCGTCGCGGATCAGGCCCAGCAGACGGCGCTCGACGGTGGCGAGCCGGCAATCGGGCCAGCACCTGCGGAATGCGGTACGCACCGGATAGAGCAGATCGGCATGCGGGCGGCCGGCGAACGGGTCGTCTCGGCGCACGAGGCGATAGCGCGTCGCGAGCAGCGGGAAATCGAAGCGCTTGCCGTTGTAGCTCACCAGGTGGGTGTCGCCGCCCGCCCAGCGGGCGAGATCGTCGAGCAGCGCCGCCTCGCCTGAAAAAGCGGTCAGGAAGTACTGGCGAACGTGCAGGCTGCCGTCCGTGATGCGCGCAACGCCCACGAGAAACGCCACGATGCCGGTGCCGCCGGCGAGCCCGCTCGTCTCGGTATCGAGCAACAGCAGCCGCGACGCATCGGTGCGATCGAGCCAGGGGGTTGCCGGCAGGTCGGCGAGTGCTCGCAGCGGCGTCCGCCCCCAGTGCGCGGCAAGCGGCAGGTCGCGCTCGACGATGACGACGCCGGGGGCCGCCACGTGCCCGGCAAGCCGGCTTGCGACGTCGTCGTCCGCCGGTGTGCTCCGGCGGATTGCGCAGGCGGGGTCGAGACGCGCGAGGCGCTCGGCCAGCCGACCGCTTGCGGACTGCGCCTCGCGCTGCTGCCCAGGCCGGGGAGCCGGTGCGATTCCGGCAGGCGCGAGCCGCGCGAGCCGGCTACGCAGGGACGCAGCGTCGCTCAAGGCTCGTCGGCTGCGCCTGCGCGCAGCCCTCAGCGATCAGCGCGAGCACCGCCGCGGCCGCTCGCTTGGGCGAGCCGCGGCCCTCGCCCGGGGGCAGGATGGGCCCGATGCACGCCGGGCAGCCGTGCAGGCATTCGCAGTGCGCGATCAGCTCGCGGGCCCGCTCGACCAGCTCGCCGCGATGCTCGTACAGCGGCGCCGACAATCCGATGCCTCCGGGATGATTGTCGTAGAGGTAGACGGTGGGCACGAAGGGCACCAACGCTTCGAATTCGCCGCCGGCTCGCTCCAGGTCGAGCGGCTCGCCCTCGAAGTTGCGCGCACAGCCGCGCCCGTCGGGCCCGACCGTCGCCGACCAGGTGCAGTTGCCGTCGCCCACCGCGCGGCCGATGTCGAGCCGCTCGGACATCGACAGCAGCACGGCGACGAGGTGCATCGCATGGGCCGCGCCGAGGAAGCCATCGAGCGCTTCCCACCGGCCTGGGAAGGCGGCAAGCAGCCGCTGCGGGTCGACCTGCCACCAAAGCGCGCTCGTGTGCAGTTCCTGGTCGGGCAGGTGGATGTTGCCGTAGCCCACGTTCTCGTGGCTGTAGTAGCGGATCTTCTTGTAGCCCGCCACGCGACGCACCAGGTGTACCTCGCCGTGCGCGCAGGTCGCGATGCCGGTCGCATCGCGCTCGAACTCGTCCAGGATCTTGAGCTTCGTGTAATCGATCGCTTCGGTGTAATAGTCGGCGCGGGTGCGGGTCACGAAAGCCTTGCGGCCCACCCAGTCGAGCTTCTCGACCTGGTAGGGGCGCGCCTGCACCATGTAGATCGCACCCTCGTAGAGCGTCAGCGCCGCGCTCGCATGGTCCGCTTCCGCGATCACCTGCTTCGCGCCGCCGGTCGTGTCGATGACGACGAAATTTCCCTCCGCGACCGAGCGCAGGCTGACCGAGCCGGCGGGGTAGCTGTCGGCCATCCAGTGCCAGCGCCCGGCCTCGCGGTGCACGATGCCCTGCTCGGCGAGGATCGCGAGCAGCTCGTCGAGGTTCTCGGCGCCGAAGCGCTCGCCGTCGCAAAACGGCAGTTCGAAGGCGGCGCAGCGCACGTGGTCCATCAGGATCAGCAACTGGTCCGGGTCGATGCGCGCATGTTCGGGCGAGGCGCCGAGGAAGAAATCGGGATTGCGGGCGACGTACTGGTCGAGCGGATCGCTGCTCGCGACGAGCACGCCGAGCGAGGCCCGGTTGCGCCGCCCGGCGCGCCCGAGCCGCTGCCAGGTTCCCGCCACCGTTCCGGGGTAGCCGTTGAGGATGCACACGTCGAGCGCGCCGATGTCCACGCCCAGTTCCAGCGCGTTGGTCGCGATGACGCAATCGACGCTGCCCTCGCGCAGGCTCGCCTCGGTGGCGCGACGCTCGGCCGGCAGATATCCGCCCCGGTAGGCGGCCACGCGGGCGGGCTTGCGCGGATCGGCATCGAACACGTCCTTCAGATACTTGGTCAGCACCTCGACCATCAGCCGGCTGTTGGCGAAAACGATGGTCTTCAGGCCGCGCCGCACTGCGGCGCGCGCGAGCCGGGTCGATTGCGAACGGGCCGACGCGCGCAGGCCCAGCTCCGGGTTGATCACCGGCGGGGTCCACAGCAGCAGGTGGCGCTCGCCGCACGGCGCACCCGAGTCGGCGACGACCGCGACGGGCTCGCCGAGCAGGCGGCTCGCGAGCTCGCCCGGATTGGCGATCGTGGCGGAACAGAAGATGAACAGCGGATCGGTTCCATAGAAGCGGCACACGCGGCGCAGCCGCCGGATCACGTTCGCGACGTGCGATCCGAACACCCCGCGGTAGGTATGCATCTCGTCGATGACGACGTACTGGAGCGACTCGAAGAACTGCGCCCACTTGGTGTGATGCGGCAGGATCCCCTGATGCAGCATGTCGGGATTCGAGATGACGATGTCGCCGTGGGTGCGCACGGCCTTGCGGGCATCGCCCGGCGTGTCGCCGTCGAAGGTCGAGGCGCGCACCCCGAGTGCTCCGATACGGTCCATCTCCAGGATCTCGCTGACCTGGTCCTGCGCGAGCGACTTGGTCGGAAACAGGTACAGCGCCTTGGCCCGCGAGCCGAGCGCCGCATCGAGCACCGGCAGGTTGTAGCACAGCGTCTTGCCGGAGGCGGTCGGGGTGACGATCACCGTGTGGCGGCGAGCGCGGATCAGGTCCCAGGCCTCGCGCTGATGGCTGTACAGCGCGCGGATGCCGCGCCGCTCGAGCGCGCCGCGCAGCCGCGGGTCGAGCGATTCGGGAAACTCGGCCCAGCGGGCCTCGCGAGCCGGCAGGACGCGCTCGCCGGTGATGCGTCCGGCATAGCGCCGGCGAAGCTCGTCGGCCAGCCGTGCGGCAGCCGTTACGCGCTCGGGTTCGGGTGCGCGGCGGCGCAGCGCGCTCGGTTGCATGGCCGGTCCTGTTCTCGATCCGTTCTCGGCGATGATAGTATCGGAGCCCGGGAGCTGCCGCAAGCCATGTCGTCACCATGTCGTCACCGCTGACCCGCCGCCAGCAGGCGGTCCATGAATTCCTGGTCGCGCATCGGGAGGATTTCCCGTACGCGCCGACGCTGGAGGAACTGGCCGCGGCGATGGGCCTTTCCTCGCGCGGCTCGCTGCACAGGCACATCCGGGCGCTCGTTGCCGCCGGACTCGTCGAACCGATGGACCGCCGCCAGCGCGGCGTGCGGCTCGCCGCGCGGCGCGATGAGGGACTGCCGCTGCTGGGCAGGATAGCCGCCGGAGGGCCGATCGAGGCGATCGCGACCGACGAGCGAATCGAGGTGCCGGCGTTCCTGCGCGGCCGCGGCGAGTGTTACGTGCTGCGCGTGCGGGGCGATTCGATGTGCGACGAGGGCATCCTCGACGGCGATCTCGTCGTCGTCGAGTCGCGCGGCCATGCGCGCAACGGCGAGATCGTCGTGGCGCTGATCGACGGTACGCAGGCGACGCTCAAGCGCATCGAGCAGCGGCCCGGGCGGGTGATCCTGCATCCGGCCAACACGGCGATGCGGCCGACCAGCTACCGCAGCGAGCAGGTGAGGATCCAGGGCGTGGTGACCGGCCTGATGCGCGCGTGGCGCTGAAGCGCGACGCCGTCAGCGGCCGGCGAGCGCCTGTCGCACGATCTGCTGCGCCTGCTCGAGGATCGCCGCGAGATGCGCTTCGCTGCGGCGGCTCTCCGCATAGAGCTTGTACAGGTTCTCGGTGCCGGAGGGGCGCGCGGCGAACCAGCCGCCGGGCGTGACGACCTTCAGGCCGCCGATGGCGGCATCGTTGCCCGGCGCGCGGGTCAGTTTGGCGGTGATCGCCTCGCCGGCGAGCGTCGAGGCGGTGACGTCGGCGGGAGACAGGCGCTTGAGCCTATCCTTCTCGTCGGCCGTGGCGGGGGCGTCGATGCGCAGGTAATGGGTCGCGCCGTGCCTCGCGACGAGTTCGGCGTGATAGGCGCCCGGGTCGCGCCCGCTGACCGCGGTGATCTCGGCGGCGAGCAGGCCGAGCAGGATGCCGTCCTTGTCCGTCGTCCACACCGACGCATCGCGGCGCAGGAAGCTCGCGCCCGCGCTCTCCTCGCCGCCGAAACACAGCGAACCGTCGAGCAGGCCCGGCACGAACCACTTGAAGCCCACCGGCACCTCGACGATCCGGTGCCCGAGCTCGGCCGCCACGCGGTCGATCAGGCTGCTCGAAACGAGCGTCTTGCCGACCGCGGCGCCCGCCGGCCAGTCCGGCCGGTGGGTCAGCAGGTAGTGGATCGCGACCGCCAGATAGTGGTTGGGGTTCATCAGGCCGGCGCCGGGCGTGACGATGCCGTGGCGGTCGGCATCCGCATCGTTGCCCCAGGCCACGTCGTAGCGCTCCTTCAGGCCGAGCAGGCCCGACATCGCGTAGCGGCTGGAACAGTCCATCCGTATCTTGCCGTCATGGTCGAGCGTCATGAAGCCGAATGCGGGGTCGATGCGAGCGTTGACGACGTCGATGTCCAGGCCCCAGTGTTCGCCGATGCGCTGCCAGCAATGCACCGACGCGCCTCCCAGGGGATCGACGCCGATGCGCACGCCGGCGGCGCGGATCGCCTCCAGGTCGAGGACGCTGCCGAGCTGCGCGATGTACGGCGCGGCCAGATCGGCGCTGCGCGCGGCGGCACGGTTCGTGCGCCGCACCCCCTCCAGCCCCTTCTCGAGCAGCGCATTGGCCCGGCGCTCGATCCATGCGGTCACGGCGGTGTCCGCCGGTCCGCCGTCGGGCGGGTTGTACTTGAAGCCGCCGTCCTCGGGCGGGTTGTGCGAGGGCGTCACGACGATGCCATCGGCGCGCCCGCCGCCCGGGTTGCGGTTGTGATCGAGGATCGCGTGCGAGATGACCGGCGTGGGCGTGTAGCCGTCGCCGATCTCGATGACGACATCCACGCGGTTGGCGGCGAGCACTTCGAGCGCGCTGCGCTG
The DNA here is from genome assembly GCA_037440385.1 of Rhodocyclales bacterium. Classification (GTDB taxonomy): domain Bacteria; phylum Pseudomonadota; class Gammaproteobacteria; order Burkholderiales; family Rhodocyclaceae; genus CG2-30-68-42. Next base: position 28,407 of record JBBIUI010000015.1, read on the forward strand.
CGCCGGACCCGAGAGCGCATGCGTGTCCTTGCCGAGGAACAGCGGCCCGTCGATGCGCCGATCGACGCGGTAGTCGCAGATCGCCTGCGTGATCGCCAGCACGTGGTGCTCGTTGAAGCTGCCTTCGGCGGCGCGCCCCCGGTGGCCGCTGGTGCCGAAGGCGACCCGCCGGAGCGGATCGGCCGGGTCGGGGCGGATGTCGAAGTAGGCGCGTTCGAGTGCGGCCGGATCGATCCGCATCGAGTCCGGTACCGCAGCGCCGGCGAGGGGATGGGTCATGGGGGCTCCGTCGTCGAGGGACGGATCATGATAACCTCGCCCGGTGCAATGCACAGCGGGGCGGGAACATGGGCGAGCGTCGCGTCGAAGTCCTTGGCCGTGAAACCTGTTATGAAGGGTTCTTTCGCCTGGAGAAGCTGCGGCTGCGCCACAGCCTCCATGCGGGGGGCATGGGGCCGGTGCTCACTCGCGAACGGATCGAGCGCAGTGACGTCGCGGCGGTGCTGCCCTACGATCCGCAACGCGACGAGGTCGTGCTGATCGAGCAGTTCCGGGTCGGCGCACTGGCGGACGCCGCCGGTGCCTGGATGCTCGAGGTCGTCGCGGGGCTCATCGAGGCCGGCGAGACGCCCGAGCAGGTGGCGCGACGAGAGGCGATCGAGGAGACCGGCTGCGAGCTCCACGAGCTGGTGCCGGTGGCCGGTTTCTACGCGCATCCCGCCAGATCCTCCGAAAAGTCCTTCCTGTACTGTGGGCGCGTCGATGCGCGGGGCGCCGGCGGCGTGCATGGGCTGGCGCACGAAGGCGAGGACATCCGCGTGATGGTGATGCCTTCCGGCGAGGCGCTCGGGCTGCTCGCGGCCGGCCGAATCCATTCGGCCTGGCCGATCATCGCGCTGCAATGGCTCGCAACCAACCGGGATGCGCTGCGCAGCCGCTGGTGCGAACAAGGGAGAAAAGGATGAAGTTCTACGACTGTGCTTCGGCGCCCAGCCCGCGGCGCGTGCGCATGTTCCTCGCCGAGAAGGGCATCGAGCTTCCGGTCGTGCCGGTCGACCTGCGCGCCGGCGAGCAGCTCGGCGCAGCCTTCCGTGCGAAGAATCCGCGCTGCACGGTGCCGGTGCTGGAACTGGACGACGGCACCTGTCTCGCCGAGACGGTCGCGATCTGCGACTACCTCGAGTCGGTGTTTCCGCAGCCGCCGCTGATGGGCCGCACACCGAAGGAGCGTGCGCTGGTGCTGCAGTGGAACCGCTGGATCGAGGAGCTCGGCTTCGACGCCGTCGCCGAGGTGTTCCGCAACAGCGCGCCGGGCTTCAGGCAGCGTGCGCTTCCCGGTCCCGAGAACTTCGAGCAGATCCCGGCGCTTGCCGAGCGGGGGCGCAAGCGGATCGCAGTCTTCCATGACCTGCTCGAAAGCAGGCTCGCGGCGAACGACTTCGTCGCAGGCGATGCGTTCAGCATGGCCGACCTGTCGGCATTCACGACGCTCGAATTCGCGCAGCGCGTCAAGCTCGCGCTGCCCGAGCGATGCGCCGCGATCCGCGCGTGGCACGCCCGGATCGCCGCACGAGCGTCGGCTGCGCGCTGAGCGCGGCTCGCCGCAGCGCGCATCACGGCCGGTGGCGGCGGTCGGTCAGGAAGACGGTGCCGGTGAAGCAGGCGATCGACTCGCCGGGCGCGCGCTCGACGTCGACGCGATACACGGCCAGCTTGCGGTTGCGCGTGACCTCGTGTGCGCGGGCGAGCAGGCGATCGCCCTTGCGGACCGCCGCGTGGTAGGTGATGTGCGCATCGATGCCGGCGGCGACGCTGCCGTAGCCGTTCGAGGCCAGGCCGAAGGCGGTGTCGGCGAGCGCGAAGAGGACGCCGCCATGACAGTTGCCCATGAAGTTCAGATGCTCGTCGCCGATCGCCAGCGCGACCTCGGCGCTGCCGGCTCGCGCGCGCACGAATTCCACACCGAGCGCGGCGACGTAACGGTCGCGCCGCGCGAGCCGCTCGCACAGGCTCGCCCCATCGCCCGACGGGTCGCCCGAGGGTGACAGCCGGCGGCCGACACCGGCCGCGGCGCGGTGCTCGTCGATCGCCGCCACGAGCGGCGCCACCCCCTCGCCCGCGAGCGCGCTCAAGCGCAGCACGCGCGGCTGCCAGCCCGGCGCGCGTGCGCGAAGCGCCAGCATGTCGCGCAGCTCGGCCTGCGTTCGCTCGGCATCGGGCAGATCGCCCTTGCTGACGACGAGCAGATCGGCGATCTCGAGCACGCCGGCCTTGAGCGCCTGGACCTCGTCGCCGAGCCCGGGCGGGCACAGCACGATGCGCGTATCGGCCAGCCGCGCGACGGCGACCTCGGACTGGCCGGTGCCCACCGTCTCGACGACGACCGGATCGAAGCCGGCGGCATCGAGCACATCGACGACCGCAGCGCTCGTTCGCGACAGCCCGCCGAGGTGGCCGCGGGCGGACAGCGAGCGGATGAAGCAATCGTCGTGGCCGGCGTGCTCACCCATCCGGATCCGGTCCCCGAGCACGGCGCCTCCGGTGAGCGGGCTGGACGGGTCGACCGCCACCACCGCGACCTTGCTGCCTCGCGCGAGCCACGCGCCGAGCAGCGAGCCGATCAGCGTGGACTTGCCCGCGCCCGGCGCGCCGGTGATGCCGACGACATGTGCGCGCCCGAGGTGGGGCCGCAGCGCCGCGAGCAGCTCGGACGCGCCCGCCGCCTCGTTCTCCACCGTCGTGATCGCGCGGGCGAGCGCGATGCGCTCGCGTGCGAGGATGGCCGCAACCGCGGCCGGTTCGCCACCCTTCATGGATTCAGACCACCGTCAGCGGCTGCCCGAAGCCGAGCTCGCGCCGCAGGCACGCGCAGATCTCCCCGTGCGTGCAGCCCGCGCGCGCCGCGGCGACGACCGATTCGAACGTGTTCGCCGAAGCATCCCGGGCGCTGCGGGCGAGCGCGTCCAGTGCCCGCGCGACGTCCCCCGGCGAGCGCTGCGCCTTCCATCTGCGGAACCGCTCGACGTGCATACGCATGATCGCCGGGTCGGGCCGCGCAGCCGCGACGCGCTCGCCCGGCTCTTCTTCGGCCTGATACGCATTGATGCCGACGACGACCTGTTCGCCCGAATCGATCGCTTCCTGGAAGCGCCGCGCCGACTCGCCGATCATGCGCTGGACGAGGCCGTCTTCGACGGCGCGGTGCATTCCGCCGGCCTCCTCGATGCGCGCCATCGCGCGAGCGATCTCCTCCTCCATGCGGTCGGTCAGCGTCTCGACATACCAGGAGCCGCCGAGCGGATCGATGACGTCGGTGAGCCGCGCCTCCTCGCGCAGGATGTTCTGTGTCGCCACGGCGATGCGCGCGCCCGCCGCGGTGGGCGTCGACAGCGCTTCGTCGTAGGCGTCGGTGTGCAGCGACTGCAAGCCGCCGAAGATGCCGGCCATCGCCTGGACGGTCACGCGCGCGATGTTGTTGAGCGGCTGCTGGCGGGTCAGGTCGGCCCCCGAGGTCTGGGCGTGGAACTTGAACCGCAAGGCGCGTGGATCGCGCGCGCCGAGCTCGCGCGCGAGCCTGGCCCAGATGCGCCGTCCGGCGCGGAACTTGGCGATCTCCTCGAAGAAGCTCACCGAGACGTCGAAGAAGAACGTGAAACGCGCGAGCACCTGGTCCGGATCCATGCCGCGCGCGGTGCAATCGCGCGCGTACTGCGCCGCGGACGCGAGCGTGAAGGCCATCGCCTGTGCCGGCGTCGCTCCGGCCTGCTGCATGTGCTGGCCCACCACCGACAGGTAGTTCCACCGCGGCAGGTGGTCGATGCACCAGGCGATCTCGTCGAGCAGCACACGGCGCGAGCCGGCCAGTGACAGCCTGAAGAACATGTGGTTGGCCACGCAGTGCGACAGGTAGTCGCTCTGGTTCGAGGTGCCGCCCAGTTCGCCGATCGAGACGGCGCGCCGCTCGGCCAGCACGATCAGGAAGGCGAGCAGCGTGAAGGGCAGCGGATCGTTCAGTCCGATCGAGGTGCGCCGCAGGTCCACGCCGTCCAGGCAGGCGGCGAGATGCTCCGGCGTGTTGACCACGACGCCGCAGGTGCCGAGCAGCTCCTGCGGGACCTCGTCCATGTCGTAGCCGCGGAACACCGAGTTGCACGGAATCAGCGAGACCGCGCTCGCGCCGCCGGCAACGAGCTCGCGCAGCCGCGCGTTGTAGTCCGCCGGTGTGCCCAGTCCGACGAGCTGGCGCTGGGTCCACGTGCGTCCCCGGTGCATCGTCGCGTAGATGCCGCGCGTGTAGGGCGGCTGCCCGGGGTAGCCGAGACGCTCCGCGTACCATTGCCCCGACCTCTCGGACGGCCCGTACAGCGGCTCGATCACGATGCCCGAGCGGTTTCGGATCGCGCGCGCCGTGCGTTGCGCGCCGATCTCCCGTTCATACGCGGCGCGCCAGCGCGCCTGGGCCTCGTCGGTCCGTCCCGCGGCGTCGTCCGTCGCGACCGGGGTCGAGGCTTCAGTGCTGTTCGTCATCGTCGCCTTCGCGCATCGTCGCCGCGAAGCGCGCAGCGCGCACGCGGCCGGTTTCGGAGTCGATGAACGCGACGATCTCGGCGAGCGCGGTGCCCGGATGGAAGACCCGTGCGACGCCCGCTTCGAGCAGCGCGCGCACCTCCTCGTCCGGTACGACGCCCCCGACGATCACCGGTACGTCACCCGCGCCCGCCGCGCGAAGCGCGTCCACCAGGCGGGGCACGAGCAGATGGTCGGTCGCAAGCGACGAAAGGCCGATGACGTCGACATCCTCCTCGATCGCGAGCTTGACCACCTCGCCGATCTGCTGCCACGGCGGCGTGTAGATCACTTCCATGCCGGCGTCACGCAGGCCGGCGGCGACCACCCGGGCGCCGCGGTCGTGTCCGTCGAAACCGATCTTGGTGATCAGCACTTTCGGCCGGATCGACATCGGTTTTTTCCTGCCGGCGGCGCCGGCCGCAACGCATCGGCGAGCAGCCGCACGAACTGGCGCGCAAGCCGGCGCGGGCTCGCGCGGCCGGGCCGGTACCAGGTCTGTGTCCAGTTGAGCGCGCCCAGCAGCATCAGGCGCAGAACGCGCCGATCGGTACGCGAGCGCAGCGGCAGCGTGCGCAGCACGCGGGAGAACAGCGCGTCGTACTCGTCGCGCAACGCGACGAGCCGCGCGGCGGCGCCGGGCGCATCCTCGGGTCGCACGCGGATCACGACCTGGGCATAGTCGCTGTCCTCGAGCAGTGCCTCGAGGTGGGCGGCACAGGCCGCTTCGAGGCGCAACCAGGGGTCGGACTGGCGATTCATCGCGGCCTCGACCGCCGCGCCGATCCGTCTGACTCCCTCCGCATAGACGGCCACCAGCAGCGCCTCCTTGTTCGGAAAGTGGTAGTACAGCGAGCCGGGCAGCATGCGGATGGCCCCCACGATGTCGCGCACCGAGCAGCCCTGGAAGCCTTTTTCGCGGAACTGCCGGGCCGCGTGGTCGAGCAGTTGCGGCAGCCGGTTGTCGCTACGCAGTGGTCTGGGCATCGCACGACAAAACGAACATTCGTTCGGCAGATTACCGTGATCCGGAAAATCGGTCAACCGGTATCCGCCGCCACCGGCAACCGCTGCCGGATTCGACTGAGCGATCGGCGCTTCGAGCCGGATCGTCGTTGCACGCAATGCGACGCGCATCCAGTGCTCGAGTCCGTCGTGTCGGGAAGGCTGCGGGCCGAAGCGCCCCGATACGCAGTCATTGCCGGCAGGTCTAAGCCCGACGACGCCCCGGTACCCTGTCAATGCGAGGGGACCGAAGGCCGACGAAGCCATCCCGCGCGAAGCGCGCAGCCCACGTCCGGTGCGGCAAGAGATTGCTTCGCGGCTGCGCTCCTCGCAATGACAGGGGTGTCGCTGCGCTTTTCGCAATTTCAACCCAGATTGTCCATTGGAACGCGAGCGGATCGGGCAGCCGAGGGCGAGCAGGGCTGCGTTCGCGCGACGAGCCGATCA
>JBBIUI010000016.1:0-33787 GCA_037440385.1 Rhodocyclales bacterium
ACGTCGATTCCGCCGATCAGCTCCTTGAAGTCGCCCGTGTAACGGATGTCGCCGCCGACCTCCGCGACGCCCACGGTGCCGAGCAGCAGCCCGGCGCAGCCGCCGATGAAGCCCTTCAGCTTGCTGCCCTCCGACAGCGCCCCGATCAACGTCAGACCGAACACGGCCAGCCAGAAATATTCGACCGGGCCGAACTTCAGCGCGAACTTGGCGAGCAGCGGCGCCAGCAGCAACAGGAAGACTGCGCCCACCAGTCCTCCGAATACCGAGGCGATGCAGGCCAGCGTGACGGCGAGGTCTCCGTCACCGCGTCTGGCCATCGGGTAACCGTCGAACGTCGTCGCGATGGCCGACGGCGTGCCCGGCGTGTTCAGCAACACCGCGGAGTAGGCGCCTCCGTAGATCGCCCCGGTGTAGATGGCGCCGAGCATGATCAGCGCGGCGGCGGGCTCCTTGCCGATGGTAAAGGGCACCAGCACCGCGACCGCCATCGTCGCGGTCAGACCCGGCAGCGCGCCGATCACGATGCCCGCGACGACCCCGGCGACCGCCAGCAGGATATTGTCGGGCGTGGCAGCGCCCATCAGGTACTCGATTCCCGGCACGCGTCGTCTCCTGGTTCACACGCCGGTTTCGGCCGGACCGGCGATGGCGGACCCCACCGGCGGCGCAAGCGGACGCCTGCCGCCGCCGGTGGCGGCGGTCATTTCCTGACGATGCCCATCTCCCTGGCGAGGTCGCCGTAGCGCTGCTTCATTTCGCCCATGAACTTCGGCATCTGCTCGAGCCCGACGTCGAGCATTGCGAAACCGCCGGCCTCCATCTTCTTGACGAATTCGGGGTCGGTGTTGATCCGGCCGATCAGGTCGGAGAGCGCCTTCTGGATCTCCTTCGGTGTGGATTTCGGCACGGCGATGCCCCGGTATGCGCCGCCGACGAGATCGAACCCCAGCTCCTTGAACGTCGGGCAGTCCGGTATCGCGGAATGGCGCTTGTCCATCGCCACCGCGAGACAGCGCACCTGCGTACCGAGTTGCATCTTGACGGTCGTATAGCCCCAGGAGCCGGTGACCTGCTTGCCGAGCAATGCGGCATTCGATGCACCGGTACCCATGAACGGCACATAGCTGGTCTTGATGCCCGCCATCTTGTCGAAGCGCCGTTGCGCCAAGTGGTTCGCGCTGTTCGTGCCGGAGCCCGAGAAGGTGATCGTGCCGGGCGCCTTCTTGGCCGCGTCGATCAGATCCTTGAGCGACTTGTACGGGCTGTCGGCCGGGACGATGATCGCGTCCGGCGTGTAGTGGAACCAATAGACGTTGGTCAGCTCGTCGGTCTTGTAGCCGACATCCTTCTGCAAAGGCTGCAGGATGATGTGCGGTAGGTTCGTCCCGATGATGGTGTATCCGTCGCCCGGCGCGCCGTTGATCTGCGACCACGCCGCCGCACCGCCTGCGCCCGGCTTGTACTGGATCGCGACGGTCTGGCCGGTCAGCTTCTTGAAGAACGGTTCCTGAAGCCGCGCCGAGACGTCGGACTCGCCACCGGGCCCGAAGGCGATGATGTAGCTGATGGTCTTTTCGGGATATGCCGCGAACGCGGCACCTGCGATCGCCGTCGATGCGATCAAGCCGGCGGCGAGCACTCGAACGGAACGCTTCATGTGTCTATCCTCCAGTGTGTGAGTGGGCCGTAGCGCAACCGGATCACGACCCGGTAGCGAAGCCTACGCGCTCTCGTACAGCCGCGTGATGACGAACTCCCGATGGCCGAGCGCCTCGGCCGAGGTGAGCCGGCCATTGCACGTTCTCAGGACGATGTCCAGCAGTTCGTCACTCGTCTGATCGAGGTTCTTCTCCCGCTGCAGCAGCGCGGAACAGTCGTAGTCGATGTGCTCGCTCATCGTGCGCACCGTGCGCGGATTGGCGCTGAGCTTGATCACCGGCAGGATCGGGTTTCCGATGACGTTGCACTGGCCGGTCGGGAACAGGTGCACGACATAGCCCGCCGCGGCCACCAGCGTCACCATCTCCGCAGCGGCGGATGACGAATCCATGAACCACAGGCCCGGCCCGGTCGGCGCTTCGGCCTTGTCGAGCACGCCGATCACTTTGCACTTCCTGCCGATCTTCTGGATGTTGCCGTAGGCCTTTTCTTCGATCGTCGTGAGGCCGCCCTCGATGTTGCCCTTGGTCGGCTGCGAGTCGGACAGGTCGTCGACCTTGTGCTGCTCGATGACTCTCTGGTAGCGGTCGAACATCGCCATGAACCGTTCGCGCACTTCGGGGGTCGCGCAACGATCGGCGACCACGTTCTCGCCGCCGGTCAGTTCCGTGGTCTCGCCGAAACACAGCGTCACGCCCAGCGGCTCGAGCTTGTCGAATGCGGCGCCGACGGTCGGGTTGGAGCTGCATCCGGACGTCGTGTCCGACTCGCCGCATTTGGTCGACACCCACAGATCGCGGATCGGACACTCTGCGCGCTGGAGCTCGGAGGCCCATTGCACGTATTGCTTGGCCGCCCTGGAAGCGCGCGCAATGGTGTCGAGGTCGCCGTGCTGCTCGATGCCGAACCCGGTCACCGGCTTGCCGGTCCTGGCGATGCCCTCGACGATACGCCGGGTCCAGCCTGCCTCGATGCCGATCACCACGACCGCCGCGACGTTCGGGTTCGACCCGGCGCCGATCAGCGTGCGGAAATACAGATCGAGATCGGCGCCGAATTGCAAGCGGCCATACGGGTGGGGGATCGCCATCGCGCCCTTGATGTTGTTCGCGACTGCTTCGCAGGCTGCGTTGGACAGGTCGTCGACCGGCAGGATGATGACGTGATTGCGTATGCCGACGCGGCCGTTCTCGCGCCGGTAGCCCAGGAAAGTCGTCTTGCTGGAAATCATTTCGAGTCCTCGGTTGAGGGGAGGGGAGCGGGGTCAAGCGGCGTGCACGCGCGCGGCGCGGTCGCGCTCACCAGCGCTTGGTCTTGATGTTGTGCACGTGGGCGTGTTCGCCGACACGGATGTCCGCAACCGCGCGGCCGATGTCGCAGCCGTACTTGATCACGGTATCGCCCTTGCCGATTCTCCTGACGGCCACCTTGTGGCCGATCGGAATGTCGCCGAGCGCCTTGACCCGGATGGTCGTATCGTCGTCCATCACCCAGCCGGTGAGTTCCTGGCCGGCCTTGACGCCCTCGACCACCACGACGCCTACCGAGTCCTTCTTGTCATGCAACAGAACGTGAATCATCTCGTCTCCTTGCCGCGGTTCGTGCGAACGGGAAGTTGCTGCCCGACGCCTGCAGCGCCCGTGATCGAGCGCACGCGATGCTATCGCGGGCGTCGCCCCAAGTCAACTAAATGACTTGTATGATCTGGACGAATACGAACGGAGGTGTCGTACGCGCCGCGTGCGGCGTCTCACGGGCCGATCTCGCGCGGCCGATGGTGATGTGCCCGGCCGGTACGCCCCATCCGCTCGTCGCTTGCTGCATAATCTCCGGCTTTCCGTAGCGCAGGCGCCGGGGTGCGGCGCAAGGCAGATGGCGCAATACGTCTATACCATGAACCGGGTCGGCAAGGTGGTGCCGCCCCGGCGCACGATCCTGAAGGACATCTCGCTGTCGTTCTTTCCGGGCGCCAAGATCGGCGTGCTCGGGCTCAATGGTTCGGGCAAGTCCAGCCTGCTGCGCATCCTGGCGGGCGTCGATCGCGAATACGAGGGCGAGGCGGTGCCGATGCCAGGCCTTCGCGTGGGCTTCCTGCCGCAGGAGCCGCAGCTCGACCCGGCGAAGGACGTGCGCGGCAACGTCGAGGAGGGGGTCGCCGGCACGGTTGCGCTGATCCATCGCTTCAACGCGATCTCGGAGCGATTCGCCGAGCCGATGGACGACGACGAGATGAACCGCCTGCTCGCGGAGCAGGGCGAGCTGCACAACGCCATCGACGCGGCGCACGGCTGGGAGATCGAGCGCACGCTGGAGGTCGCCGCCGACGCGCTGGAGCTGCCGCCGTGGGACGCCGACGTCGGCACGCTCTCGGGCGGCGAGCGCCGGCGGGTGGCGCTGTGCCGGCTGCTGCTCTCGCAGCCCGACATGCTGCTGCTCGACGAGCCGACCAATCACCTCGACGCGCTGTCCGTGCAGTGGCTGGAACGCTACCTCGAGCGCTATCCGGGAACCGTGATCGCGGTGACCCACGACCGCTACTTCCTCGACAATGTCGCCGGCTGGATCCTGGAACTCGACCGCGGTCACGGCATCCCGTGGCAGGGCAATTACTCCTCGTGGCTCGAACAGAAGCAGCGGCGCCTCGAGCTGGAATCGCGCCAGGAAGCCGGCCGCATCAAGGCCATGAAGGCGGAGCTCGAGTGGGTTCGCGCGAATCCGCAGGGGCGGCATGCCAAGAGCAAGGCCCGGCTCGCCCGCTTCGAGGAGCTCGCGTCCAGGGAAACGCAGGCGCGCAACGAGACCAACGAGATCTACATTCCGCCGGGCCCGCGGCTGGGCGATCTGGTCCTCGAAGCCGCGAACCTCGGCAAGGCCTATGGCGACCGGATGCTGTTCGAGGATCTGAGCTTCAGCCTGCCTCCGGGCGGCATCGTCGGCGTGATCGGTCCGAACGGGGCCGGCAAGACGACGCTGTTTCGCATCCTCGCGGGACGGGAACGGCCCGACCGGGGAAGCCTGAGGATCGGCGACACGGTGAAGCTCGCCTACGTCGACCAGAGCCGCTCCGCGCTCGATCCGGACAAGACGGTGTGGGAGGAGATCTCCGGAGGGCAGGACGAACTCATCGTCGGCGACTACCGGTGCGCGAGCCGCGGCTATGTCGCGCGCTTCAACTTCCGCGGCGCCGATCAGCAGAAACGCGTCGGCGACCTGTCGGGCGGGGAGCGCAACCGCGTGCATCTCGCCAAGGTGCTGCGCGCCGGGGGCAACCTGCTGATGCTCGACGAGCCCACCAACGATCTCGATGTCGAGACGCTGCGCGCGCTGGAGCAGGCGCTGCTGGAATCCCCCGACCTGGTCGCCGTGATCTCGCACGACCGCTGGTTCCTCGACCGCATCGCCAGCCACATCCTGGCCTTCGAGGGCGACAGCCGGGTCGTCTGGTTCGCCGGAAATTATGCCGATTACATGGCCGACCGCCGCCGGCGCCTGGGCGAGGACGCCGAGTGCCCGCACCGGCTTCGCTTCAAGCCGCTCGCGCGCTGAACCGCGACGACGCCTTTCGGGATACACTCGGCCGCGGTACTCGCGTCGTCGCGTTGCACAAGGGGGTGGGAGCCGGGGATGCAGCAGGAAACCAGTCTGGCGATTTTGTTCGCGGACGTGTCCGAGAGCATGACGCTGTACGAGCTGCTCGGCGACGCCGCGGCGCGCAGCACGGTCGCCCGCTGCATCGCGATCATGGCCGAGGCCACCCGAAGGCAGGGCGGCACCGTGGTCAAGACCATGGGCGACGAGGTCATGAGCGTGTTTCCCGGCGTGGATGCGGCCGCCGCGGCATCCGTCGACATGCAGGAGCGCATCTCGGGTGCGATCGAGGTCGAGGGGCGCCGCATCACGGTGCGCGTCGGCTTTCATTACGGTCCGGCGCTGGCCGAGCAGGGCGATGTCTTCGGCGACGCGGTCAATCTCGCGTCGCGGATCGCCAAACAGGCCAAGCCCGAGCAGATCCTGACCACGGCCGACGCGCTCGAGCGGATGTCGGATGCCTGGCGCCTGGTCACCCGCCAGATCGATCGCGCCGCCGTGCGCGGGCGCCGCGACCAGGTCGACCTGTACGAACTGGTCTGGCATTTCGACAGCGCGACCTGGGTCGGGCAGGGCGAGTGGATGCCGCCGCCCGAAGAGCGGCACGCGAGGCTCGTGCTGAATTTCGAGGGCAAGCGCGTCGAGATGACGGAACTCAGTGCGCCGATCACCGTCGGGCGCACCGCGCAGAACGACCTGGCGGTCGCCGACGGCATGGTGTCGCGGCTGCACGCGAGCATCGAATACCGCAACGGCCGCTTCGTGTTGAACGATCGCAGCATCAACGGAACCTACCTGGTCACCGCGGACGGAGCGTCGGCGTTCGTGCGCCGCGACAGCCGCGAGCTGCGCGGCTCGGGCATCCTGAGTTTCGGCCGCATGCCCGCGGCGCAGGAGGCGCGGCCGGTGCACTTCGAGGTGTCGGAATGAGGCTGCGGCGCACGCGCCGGCGCCCGGCCCGTTCCGATACATGACCGGGCGGCGCGCATCGGAGCCGTGCGCGAGGGCCGATGCCGGGCGCTGACGTCGGCGGAATCGCGATGGCGCTGGCGATCCTGTTCGCGGCGTACTTCGTGCGCGGGCTGGCCGGTTTCGGTTCCGGGCTGATCGCGGTGCCGCTGCTCGCGCATTTCCATCCGCTGCAGCGCGTGGTGCCGGTGGTGATGGCGCTCGATTTCATCGCATCGTTCCTGATCGGGCGCCTGGGCGGGGAGTCCACCGACTGGAGCGAGATCCGCCTGCTGGTCCCGTTCGGGCTCGCCGGCGCGCTGTTGGGCTCCTATGCGCTGGTGCGTTTCCCGTCCCAGCCGGTGCTGATCGGCCTGGGCCTGTTCACGCTGGTGTTCGGCGCCCGCAATGCCCTCGGCATGCAATCGCGCGGGCGCGTCGGGCGCGTCTGGGCCATTCCGGCCGGGCTGATCGGCAGCAGTGCCGGCGCGCTGTTCGGCACCAGCGCACCGCCCTATGTCATCTATCTGACCCACAGGCTCGAGGACAAGGCCGCGGTGCGCGCGACCTTCTCGTGGCTGTTCGTCATCGACGGCGGCGCGCGGCTGCTGCTGCTTGCGGCCGCGGGACTGTTCGTGCCGGTGGAGACGCGGATCGGCCTCGCGATCGGGCTGCTGCCGATGGCGGCCGGACTGGCCGCGGGCAACCGCGTCCACGTCGGGATCTCGCGCGAAGATCTCACGCGCGCGATCGGCGTGATCCTCGTCGCGAGCGCCCTGTCGCTGCTGACCAGAGCCGTCGTCTGACCGGCATCGTGGCCGGTCGTGCTCAAGTGCGCCGGCCGGGCGCCGTTAAGCACGACATGCTCGCGCATGCACCGAACGACCACCACGCGAATCCGCCCGTAAGCCGTCCATGGCTCGGGGGCCTGATGCTGGGCGTCGCGCTCGCACTGTTGCCGGCGGCCGGCCACGGCGCGCCGCCGCGCGAGTTCGGTGTCGTCACGCAACGCTCGGCGCTGCTCACGGCGAGCTACTGGAACCCGATCCTGGCCTGGGTTTCGTCGAAAAGCGGCGTCGCGCTCGAACTGAAGCTCAACAAGAGCGGAGCGGAACACTCGGCGATGGTCGGGCGCGGAACGTTCGATTTCGTCTATACCAACCACAACTTCAAGCCGGACAACGAAGCCGCCGGCTATCGCGTCATCGCGAAACCGCGCGGAGCGGGCATCCGCGGGGAGATCGTCCTGCTCGAGGACTCGCCGGTACGCGACCTGGCCGGGTTGCGCGGGCGCACCGTCGCCTTTCCTCATGCCGCGGCGTTCGTCGGCTATCAGGTACCGATGCAGGCCCTGGTGCGCGCGGGCGTCACGGTCACGCCGGTTTTCGGCGGCAACCAGGAAGGGGCGATGGGACAGCTCAAGGCCGGCCGCGCCGAGGCTGCGTCGGTCAACTCACAGGTCATGCGCGACTACGCGAAGCGCGAGCGTCTGCGCTATCGCGTGTTGTGGCGGTCGGAGGAATTCCCGGACATCCCGGTATCGGTGCATCCGCGCGTGCCGCAGCGCGAGGCCGAGGCCGTGCGCTCGGCGCTCACCGGCATGGCAGACGATCCGGAAGGCGCGCGCATCCTCGCCGTCAGCGCGGCGCTGGTGAAGGAAGAACCACCCTACGGTTTCGAGCCGGCCACCGACGCGGATTACGCCGGCGTGCGGCGCGTGTATGCCGCCGGCACGCCTGGCGACAAGCGATGAATCCGGGCGCGCCTCCCAGCCGTTCGTGCACGCTGTCGATCCGTGCCCGGCTCCTCCTCGTGACGTTGGCCACGCTCGTCGCGTGCAGCGTTCTGGTGCTCGTGTTCGCGGGGCGCGAGTTCACGGCGCAGGCGCGCGCCGAGCTCGCCGACCGCGTGGAGCGCCATCTTTCGCTCATCGCCGAGCCGATGACCGCGCAGGTCGTCGTCGGCGACTACGAAGTGCTCGCGAAGATGCTCGACGAGGCGGCCCGGCGAACCTACATCGCCGAGGTGAGCTGGGTCGACTCGCATGGCGTCGTGCTGCGTGCGCTCGGCGAACCGGTCGAGAACGTCGCGCCCGACTGGTTCGTGCGCTGGACCGGCATCGCAAGGATCGCACGATCCCGGGCGATCGAGGTCGGCGGAAAGGTCTACGGACAGCTCACGATCGCGGCCAGCGCGGTCGCGCACGTCAATCAGGCGTGGGATCGGGTGCTGACCGTGGGCGAGCTGCTGCTGCTCGCCAGCGGCGTTCTGCTGGCGATCCAGCAGCTCGTGGTCGAGCGCGCGTTGCGTCCGCTCGCGCAACTATCGGCCGCGGCGAGAAGGCTGGGCGCGGGCGACTATGCGGCGCGCATCCCCGCGCGGGGGCCGCCCGAACTCGCCGCGCTGGCAGGTGCCTTCAACGGCATGGCCGCCAACCTGCAGCGTGTGGTGACTTCGCTGCGCGATGCGCTCGCCCACAACCGACTGCTCGCGACCGTGGTCGAGCAGTCCAACGACGCGATCCTGACCAAGGATCTCGACGGGCGCATCACGAGCTGGAACCGGGGCGCGGAACGGATCTTCGGCTATGCCGCATCCGAGGCGATCGGCGCCCACGTATCCATCCTGCATTCGCCCGGCAAGCCCGGCGAGCTCGACACCGTGATCGATCGCGTGCGCAATGCGCGACCGGCCGTGTTCGAAGCCGAGCGCGTCCGGAAGGATGGCAGTCTCATCACGATCGCTTCCAGCGTGTCGCCGCTGCATGACGAGGCGGGACGGCATGTCGGCGAGATCAGCGTCATCCGCGACATCACCGCGAACAAGCAGGCCGAGCAGGCGCTGTTCGTGGCTCGGGAACGCGCGCGCGTGACCCTCGACGCGCTCGGCGAGGGCGTGATCCGGGTCGACGCCGGGGAGCGCATCGAATATCTCAATCCGGCCGCCGAGCGCTTGACCGGCTGGCGCGCCGATGCGGCGCTCGGTCGACGTTGCGCGCGCGCGACGGGGCCGTACGGGGGATCGAATGGGTCTCGGCCGCCTTGCGCGACCGCGATGGGACGCAATCGGGACGGGTGGTCGTGATCCGCGATGTCGGCGAATCGCGCGCTCTCGCGCGCCAGCTCTCCTGGCAGGCGAGCCACGACGCACTGACCGGGCTTTCCAACCGGCACGATTTCGAGTGGCGGCTGCAGGCGCTCGTCGAGGATGCCGGCCGTGCCGGCAAGGGCCACGCGCTGCTGTACATCGACCTCGACCAGTTCAAGGTGGTCAACGATACCTGCGGGCACGTGGCCGGCGACGAAATGCTGCGCCAGGTCGCCGCGATCCTCCAGTCCTGCCTGCGCGCCACCGACACACTCGCGCGGCTGGGCGGCGACGAATTCGGCGCGCTGCTGGAGCGCTGCACGCTCGATCAGGCCGAAGCGGTCGCCGAAAAGCTGCGCGTCGCGCTGGCCGGCTACCGTTTCGTCTGGGAGGGACAGACGTTCGCGGTGCGGGCCAGCATCGGGGTCGCCACGATCGATGCGCAATCCGAAAACGCGGCCGCGGTGCTGGCCGCCGCCGATGCGGCCTGCTTCGCCGCGAAAGAAGGCGGACGCAATCGCATACAGACCTATCATCGCGACGATGCCGAGCTCGCCAGACGCCGCACGGAGATGGGATGGGTGTCGCGCATCACGGACGCGATCGCCGCGAACCGGCTTCGCCTGTGGTGCCAGCCGATCGTGCCGGTGGCCGGTTCGGGCTGCGGCCCGTCGCACTACGAAATGCTGGCGCGGCTCGAGGATGCGGACGGGCGCATGATCCCGCCGATGGCCTTCATTCCGGCGGCCGAGCGCTACGGCCTGATGCCGGCCGTCGACCGCCACCTCGTCGCGCTGGCCTTCGATGCGTTCGCCGCGAGGCTCGCCGCCGACGAGCGAAGCGCGCCGCCGCACATCGCGATCAACCTGTCGGGCATGACGCTCAACGATGCGGGCTTCCTCGATTTCGTCCGCGAGCAGTTCGACAGAACCGCCCTCGCGCCCGGCCGCATCTGCTTCGAGATCACCGAGACCGCCGCCATCGCCAACCTCGCCCGCGCACGCCGGTTCATGGAACAGCTCAAGGGGCTCGGCTGCCTGTTCTCGCTCGACGACTTCGGCAGCGGTTTCTCGTCGTTCGCCTATCTGAAGAACCTGCCGGTGGACTTCCTGAAGATCGACGGCGCCTTCGTCAAGGACATGGCCCGCGATCCGATCGACTGCGCGATGGTCGAGGCGATCAACCAGGTCGGCCATGTCATGGGGATACGCACGATCGCCGAGTTCGTCGAGAACGACGAGATCCGCATCATGTTGCGCACGATCGGCGTCGACTACGCCCAGGGCTATGGCATCGGCAAGCCGCAGCCGGTCGAGCAGGCGTGGGGGTGCGGCGCGGCCAGGCCGAGGCTGCGCGCGGTCGCGCTTGGCTGACGGATCGGCGCCGCACTCAGACCAGCCCGTCCATCGCCTGCACCAGAACCGTTTCGCCGGCGGCCACGTTGCCGCGTGCGTGCTCGAGCACGATGAGGCAGTTGGCCTCGGCCATCGAGCGCAGGATGCCCGAGCCCTGGGCACCGGCGCCGCGCACGCGCCAGCCGCCGTCGTGCCGGAACAGCACACCGCGCTGGAATTCCGTGCGGCCGGGCTGCTTTTTCAGCGCGCTCTCGCAGGTCGCCGGCAGCAGCGGGACCTGCGGCAGCGGATCGGCGCCCATCATCGCCAGCAGTGCCTCGCGCACGAACTGGTAGAAGGTCACCATCACCGCGACGGGATTGCCCGGCAGCCCGAACAGGAAGGCGTCGGCGATGCGCCCGAAGGCCATCGGCCGGCCGGGCTTCATCGCGATCTTCCAGAACAGCACCTCGCCCAGCCGGGCCAGCAGTTCGCGGATGTAGTCGGCCTCGCCGACCGAGACGCCGCCGCTGGTGAGAATGACGTCCGCATTGGCAGCCGCCTCGCGCAGCGCCGCTTCGAGCGCCTCGGGGCGATCGCGCACGACGCCCAGATCGAGCACGTCGCAGCCCAGCCGCGTGACCATGCCGTGCAGCGTGTAGCGATTGCTGTCGAAGATCTCGCCGGGAGCGGGCTGCGCGCCGATCGAGCACAGCTCGTCGCCGGTCGACAGGATCGCCACGCGCAACCTGCGCCGCACGCCGACCTCGGCGATGCCCAGCGATGCGAGCAAGCCGAGTTCGGCCGGGCGCAGCATGCGTCCGGCATTCAGTGCCGGGTGCCCCGCCGCGAGATCCTCGCCCGCCCTGCGCCAGTTGGCGCCGGGCTTCTGGCCGGGCGGAACGAGGATCTGCCGTCCGTCGACCCGGACGACTTCCTGGATGACGACGGTATCGCATCCCTGCGGCATCATCGCGCCGGTCATGATGCGCACGCATTCGCCCTCGCCCACCCGCCCGGAATAGGCCCGGCCGGCGAGCGCCGTACCCACGACCCGCAGGTGCGTTTCGCCGCTATCCGACAGCGACCGGGCCGCGAGCGCATAGCCGTCCATCGCCGAATTGTCGTGGGCCGGCACGTCGATCGGCGAGATCACGTCCTCGGCGAGCACGCGGCCGAGCGCGTCGCGCAGGAACACCCGCTCGCTGCCGCCGACCGGGCGCACCAGGGCGCGGATGATCTCGGCGGCCCGATCGACGTGCAGCGACTCGGGATCGTAATCGGCGAGGCAGCTCACCGCTTCGAGGATGGAACTCATGTCGGGGTCTCTCCCGTGTCCAGCGCGACCAATTCCTCGCGCGTGTTGATGTTGACGAAGGCCCCGGCCTCGTCGTCGAACGGAACCTCGACGACTGCGAGCGCCGCGTACCAGGCGTCGATCTTCCTGCCGCCGCCCGCGAGGTAGCGCTCGAGATCGCCGAGCAGGCCCGCGCGGCACAGCGCGAACACCGGGTGGGCCTGTGCCCCGGTCTTCGCGACGGCGAGATCGGCGCCCGCGGCGCTCGCCGCGTCCGCCAGGCGCGCGACGAGATCGGCCGGCAGAAACGGTGAATCGCACGGTGCGGTCGCTAGCCACGGCGTCGTGCATCGCCGCAGCCCCGCATGCACTCCGGCGAGCGGTCCGGCGTAGTCCGCGATTTCGTCGCAGATCACCGGCAGGCCGAACGCGCGGTAGGCGTCGAGGTTCTGATTGGCGTTGATCAGCAGCATGCCGACCTGGGGTCGCAATCGTTCGATCACCGCCTCGACCATCGCCCGGCCGCGGAAGGGCTGCAGACCCTTGTCGATGCCGCCCATGCGCCGTCCCCGGCCGCCGGCGAGCACGAGGCCGGTGACCTCGGCCGCGTTCATGCGCCGGCCGCGCGCATGCGCTCGCGCCCGGTGTAGAGCAGATAGTGCGCGCCCTGCGCGCGGCCGATCATCGTGATGCCGACCCGGCAGCCGATCTCGTAGCCCATGCGGGTCAGGCCCGAACGCGAGACCAGCAACGGGATCCCCATCTGAGCGGCCTTGATGACCATCTCCGAGGTCAGCCGTCCGGTCGTGTAGAAGATCTTGTCCGCGCCCTCGACGTCGTCCAGCCACATCTGCCCGGCGATCGCATCGACGGCGTTGTGCCGGCCGACGTCCTCGACGAAGTACAGCACCTGCGCGCCGCGCGCGAGCGCGCAGCCATGCACGGCGCCGGCCTGCTTGTAGGTCGACTCGCGGCGGCGCACGGCATCGAGCAGGCCGTAGAGCATGTCGTTCGTCAGCACGGCGTCCGCCGGCAGACGCAGCGTGTCGATCTCTTCCATCAGATCGCCGAACACGGTGCCCTGGCCGCATCCGGTCGTCACCGTGCGCCGGCCCGTGCGCTCCTCGATGTCGCCGATGCCCTCGCGCGTGGTGACCGCCGCGGCTGCGGTTTCCCAGTCGACCTGCACGGCAGCGATCTCGCCGATCGAGCGCACCAGGCGCTGGTTGCGCAGATAGCCGATGACGAGCGCCTCGGGGGCACATCCCAGCGTCATCAACGTCACGAGCTCGCGCTTGTCGACGTAGACGGTCAGCGGATATTCGCCCGCCACTGCGGTGGGAACGGTCTCGCCGCGCTCGTTGACGGCCTCGATCGCGAAGGTCGCGGGACGGACCGCGTGCGTGATCTCGGGTTTGCGCTGCGGCAAGGCATCAGCCACCGATGTAGGACATCTCGATTCGCCCCCGGTCGCGCGTCGCGTCGCCGCGGATCTCGGAGTAGCGATCGGCGCGCGCGCGCCAGATCCCCGCCACCAGCGCCGCGAGCTGCTCGTCGGATGCGCCCGATCGCAACAGCGCGCGCAGATCGTGGCCCGCTTCGGCGAACAGGCAGGTATAGAGCCGTCCGTCGGTCGACAGCCGCGCCCGCGTGCAGGTGCCGCAGAAGGCACGGGTGACCGAGGACACCACGCCGATCTCGCCACTGCCGTCGCGGTAGCGCCAGCGCTGCGCGACCTCGCCGGGGTAGTTCGGATCGATGGGTTCGAGCGGCGCATCGGCCGCGATCATCGCCACGACCTCCGCGGACGGCACCACCTCGTCGAGGCGCCAGCCGTTGGTGGAGCCGACGTCCATGTATTCGATGAAGCGCACGATCGCCCCGGTGCCGCGGAAATGCCGGGCCAGCGGCACGATGCCGTCCCGGTTCATGCTGCGCCGGACGACCGCGTTGATCTTGACGGGTGCGAGCCCGGCGGCCTGTGCCGCGTCGATCCCCTCGAGCACGCGCGCGACCGGGAAGTCCGCGTCGTTCATCGCGCGAAATACGTCGTCATCGAGCGAATCGAGACTGACCGTGATCCGGTCGAGCCCGGCCTCGCGCAGTGCGCGCGCCTTCTTCGCAAGCAGCGACCCGTTGGTCGTCAGCGCGATCTCGAGATCCGGGATACGGTCCAGCATGCCGATCAGCCTTTCGAGATCGCGGCGCAGCAGCGGCTCGCCGCCGGTGAGCCGGACCTTGGTGACGCCGTGGGCGGCAAACACGCGCACGATCCGCGCGATCTCGCCGAAGTCCAGCAGTTCGCCGCGCGGCAGGAACGGATAGTCGCGCCCGAACACCGTCTTCGGCATGCAATACACGCAGCGGAAGTTGCAGCGGTCGGTGACCGAGATGCGCAGGTCGCGCACCTGGCGAGCGCGGGTGTCGAGCAGTTTCCCGGTCGCCGCTTCGCCTGCCGGTGCGCCGACGCCGGCACCTCGCCGGTCGAGCAGCGGGATCACGGTATGGGTCATCGGGCTTGCCTGTCGCCGAAATCGAGCTATCCTTGAAAAAAGAGGAGCGCCTGACGATGCGAGAATCGACGCTCGAGCTGGCGGTGATTATGGAGCGCACGACGCTCGCGAACAAGTGGGCCGATCACCGCTGGGAGGCGATCGGCGTCGTGCCCGACCGTTCGGGCGGGCAGGCGCGCAGGGTCGTCGACGAAAACGCACGCGTGCAGTGGCTGTTTCCGGGCTTCGAGCTGCGCCTTCGCGCCGACGAATCGGAAGACTACCTGATGAACGTCACCGCACCGCAGCCGCGGGTGTTCGTCGTGTGGCGCATGGACGGGGAGCTCGCGCGGCCGGCATGGATCACGGCGAGCTATGGCGAGGCCGCCCGGACGATGGATGCGGGCGAGCAAGTCGATGGCGTCGCGATGCCTGCCGATCTGCGCGAGTGGATCGAAGCCTACGCGCGCGCGAACTACCGTCCGCCCGAAATCGCGAAGGGACCGCGGCGCTACGCCGGTAGTCGGAGCGACGGCGCAGCCTGAGCGATGGCGACCGACGAACGTTTCCTCACACGCTGGTCGAGGCTTAAGGCGCAGTCCGCGCGCGAAACCGATGCGCCGGCCGCAGCGCCCGCGCCGGCCCCGGCCGCAGCCGTCGATGCGCCGTTGCCGCCCGTCGACTCGCTCGACTTCTCCTGTGACTTCGCGGCATTCCTCGGCGCGAGGGTCGAGGAATCGGTCAAGCGTGCGGCACTGAAAACACTCTTCCGGTCGGCGCATTTCAACGAGATGGACGGGCTCGACGTCTATATCGACGACTACGGCCGGTTCGATCCGATCCCCTCCGAGATGCTCGAGCGGCTCAATCAAGCCAAGGGACTCCTCTTCGACGAGAAGGAGCCGGCCGACGCGGGCGGCACGCGCGGATCCACCGTCGGCGCCGGATCCGAACCCGCGGTACCGCAGTGTGCCGCACGGTCGAAGGGTGACGAGGATGGTCCCCAACAGTTATAAGCATAACAATTTGGTGGCCCAACGGAGCGGTTGCGCGACGGCCATGCCACTCGTGGATCGGCAGATCCTGCTGTGCAGTTGCAACGGGGCGATTTCGATCGACGCCGCGGCGCTCGCCGGCGCGCTCGGGTTGCCCGCCCCGCCGGCGATACGCACGCAGTTGTGCCGGCGCGAGGCCGCCCGGCTCGGCGCCGCCGTTTCGACGGGCGAGCCGGCCATCGTCGCCTGTACCCAGGAAGCGGCGCTGTTTCGCGAGCTCGCCGACGAGGCGGGAGGCTCGCATCTTTTGCGCTTCGTCAACCTGCGCGAGCTCGCCGGGCGCGAGCCCGGTGGGGCGACGGCGCCGGCGGGGATCGCCGCGGCGCTGGCGATGGCGAGCGTTCCGGAACCCGAACCGGTCGCAGCCGTGTCGGTCCGCTCGGCGGGCGCGACCGCGATCGTCGGCCCGCTCGACGCGGCGCTCGCCTGGGCAGAACGCCTGAAGGAGCGGCTCGACGTGACCGTGCTCGCGACGGCGCTCGCCGGCGGCACGTTATCCGGGCGGCGCGACTATCCGGTGCGAAGGGTCGCCGAAGCGGGCATCACCGGCCACATGGGCGCCTTCGAGCTGAGCTGGGAGCAGCCCAACCCGATCGATCTCGACCTGTGCACGCGCTGCAATGCGTGCGTGCGCGCCTGCCCCGAGGGCGCGATCGGCTTCGCCTACCAGATCGACCCGGATCGATGCCGTTCGCATCGCGACTGCGTGACCGCCTGCGGCGCGGTGGGCGCGATCGATTTCTCCCGCGCGCGCGTGCGGCGCTCCGAGCGCTTCGATCTGGTGCTGGACCTCGGCGCCGAGCCGTTGATCCGCCGGCCGCATCCGCCCGAAGGGTATTTTGCACCGGGCCGCGATCCGCTCGACCAGGCCCAGGCGGTGATCGATCTGCTCGGCTGCACCGGCGAATTCGAGAAGCCGACCTATGCCGGCGTCGATTCGCTGCGGTGTGCACACAGCCGCAATTCGATCACCGGCTGTACGCGCTGTCTCGATGTGTGCTCGGCACAGGCGATCGCCGCGCACGGCGATGCCGTCCGGCTGGACGCGCACCTGTGCGCGGGCTGCGGCGGCTGCGCCACGGTGTGCCCAACGGGAGCGATCCGCCACCAGTATCCGCGCGCCGCCGACATCGGCTTGCGGCTCAGGCGCGGTCTGGCCGCGTTCCGGCGCGCCGGCGGCGCGAATGCGTGCGTGCTGTTTTACGCGGCAGCGCACGAGGGCCCGATGATGGAACTCGGGCAGCGAGGCGGCGGTCTGCCGGCGCATGTCATTGTGCTGGCCGTGCATGACGTCGCCTCGGTCGGACTCGAACTGATGCTGGGCGCGCTCGCCTGGGGCGCCGGCCGGTGCGTGATTCTCGCGCCCGAAACGCAGCCCGAGGGCTATCTGGAAGCCAGCCGCCGCCAGATCGAAATCGGAGAAAGGATCCTGCAGGGGCTGGGCTACGGCGGCGGGCGTCTGGGATCGATCGTCGCTCGGGACCGGCAGGAGCTGGAAGCCCGGCTCGGCGCGCTCGAAGTCGCCGAGGCGCCGTGGCAGTCGGCGCCGTTCGATCTGCCCGCCGACAAGCGCACCGCGCTCGAATTCGTCATCGACCATCTCGCCGGCCAGGCCCCGCAGCACCCCGGCGAGATCGCCCTGCCGGCCGATTCGCCGTGGGGATCGGTCGAGCTGGACCGGGAGAAATGCACGCTGTGCATGGCCTGCGCGGGAGCCTGCCCGGCCGGCGCGCTGATGGCCACGGCGGAAGTGCCGCGGTTGCGCTTCCTCGAGCGCAACTGCGTGCAGTGCGGCTTGTGCGTGGCGACCTGTCCCGAGGATGCGCTGGCGCTGGCGTCGCGGCTGTCGTTTCGCGCGCAGGCACGGCGCGAGCGGGTGCTCAACGAAGCCGAGCCGGCGCGCTGCGTGCGCTGTGGCAAACCCTTCGGCACCAGGCAGATGCTCGATGCGATGACCGCGCGGCTGTCCGGCCACGCGATGTTCGCCGGCGAATCCGCGCGCAGGCTGCAGATGTGCGCCGACTGCCGCGTCGCGGACATCATCGAGCAGCCCGGCGAACTCACGGTGTTCGACCTTCCGCGATGAGCGCTTGTGTCGAGCCTCGCGAAGCGCCGGTGCCGCTCGCCGAAGAGGACGAGGCGAGGGCCAATTTCTATGCGCTTCTCGCGCGGCTGTTCGGTGCGCCGCCCGATTCGGCTCTGCTGGCGGCGCTGGCGCAGGCGGACGGGTTGCCGTCCGAAGGTTCATCGGGCGAACTCGCGGCGGCGTGGAAATCGCTGGCCCGCGCTGCGGCGAGCACGGATGCCGAGCGCGAGCGCGAAGCGTACGATCGTCTGTTCATCGGGATCGGCCGTCCGGAGGTCATGCTGATGGGCTCGTGGTATCTGGCGGGATTCATGATGGAAAAACCGCTCGCGTCGCTCCGGGACGATCTCGCGGCCCTGGGGCTGTCCAGGATGGCGGGCGTGTGCGAGCCGGAGGACCATTTCGCCGCGCTCGCAGAGGTCATGCGCCACCTGGTACTGGAGTGCGCACCCGATTGCGCGCAGCGCCAGCAGCGGTTCTTCACGCGGCACATCGCACCGTGGTACGGCAAGCTGGCCGACGCGCTCGAACGCGCGCGGCAACCCGGACTGTATCGGGCGGCAGGGCGCTTCGCCCGCGCCTTCCTCGACATCGAAATGACATCGTTTCGGATCGGAACGTAGTACCGAGGATCCGTCGAACCGCAGCCGCAACCATCACACAGGAGGAGACGATGAAAGGACCGGGTAATCCGAAACGCCGACAACTGCTGCTGGGACTGGGCCTCGGGGGTGCCGGCGCCGCGGCGATGCTCGCCGCGGGTACCGCACGACTTGCCGGGAAGACGGAAACCGCCGCTGCCGGACAGGAAGCGGACAAGGGCTATCGGCTCACCGAGCACGTGCGCAGCTATTACCGCACGGCCGGAATCTGAAGGAGGAGACGGAGATGTTGCTGACGAGAAAACCGGATGTCGTTCCGGGACGGGCGCGCGGACGGCTGTCCGGCGCGCTCGACGGTTTGGCGCCGCGAGGCCTGGACCGGCGCACGTTTCTGAAGCGCTCCGGTCTGGCGGGCGGTGCGGGAGCGATCGGCGCGGCGCTGCCCTTCACGATGATCACGCGCGCGCAGGCACAGGAGGCCAAGGCGCCTGCGGGCAAGGTCGAGATCCGGCGCACCGTGTGCACGCACTGCTCGGTCGGGTGCGCGATCGACGCCGAGGTGCAAAACGGCGTCTGGATCGGCCAGGAGCCGGTGTTCGATTCGCCGATCAACCTCGGTGCCCACTGCGCGAAGGGCGCCGCGATCCGCGAGCACGGACACGGCGAGCATCGCCTGCGTTATCCGATGAAGCTCGCCGGCGGCAAGTGGCAGCGTATCTCGTGGGATCAGGCGGGTCACAACCGGAGCGCGAAGCTGCTCGAGATCCGCAAGGCGCATGGTCCGGACGCCGCGTACTGGATCGGCTCGTCGAAGCACAGCAACGAACAGTCCTACCTGATGCGCAAGTTCGTCTCGATGTGGGGGACGAACAACTGCGATCACCAGGCGCGCATCTGCCATTCGACCACGGTCGCCGGTGTGGCCAACACCTGGGGCTACGGCGCGATGACGAACTCCTACAACGACATGCGCAACAGCAAGGCGATCTTCTTCATCGGGTCCAACGCCGCCGAGGCGCACCCGGTGTCGCTGCTGCACATCCTGCATGCCAAGGAAAACGGCGCCAAGGTCATCGTCGCCGACCCGCGCTTCACGCGCACGGCGGCCAAGGCCGATCAGTATCTGCGCATCCGTTCCGGCTCGGACATCGCGCTGATCCACGGCATGCTGTACCACATCTTCAAGAACGGCTGGGAAGACAAGAAGTTCATCGAGGACCGCGTCTATGGCATGGACAAGGTCCGCGAGGAGTCCGCCAAATGGACGCCGGACAAGGTCCAGGACGTGACCGGCGTCGCGGAGCCGGAGCTGCTCGCCGCGGTCGAGACGCTGGCCAAGAACCGGCCGAGCACGGTGGTGTGGTGCATGGGGCAGACGCAGCATACGACCGGCAACGCGATCGTGCGCGCGATGTGCATCCTGCAGCTCGCGCTGGGCAACGTGGGCGTGTCGGGCGGGGGCACCAACATCTTCCGCGGCCACGACAACGTGCAGGGCGCGACCGACATCGGCCCGAACCCGGACTCGCTGCCCGGCTATTACGGCATCGTGGAAGGCTCGTGGAAGCACTGGTGCAAGGTGTGGGGCGTGGATTTCGAATGGATGAAGGCTCGCTTCGCCTCGCCCGCGATGATGGGCAAGCCCGGCATCACGGTCTCGCGCTGGATCGACGGCGTACTCGAGAAGAACGAGAACATCGACCAGGATCCCAACCTCAAGGCGGTGATCTTCTGGGGACATGCGCCGAACTCGCAGACGCGCGGCAAGGAAATGGTCGAGGCGATGAAGGCGCTCGACCTGCTGGTGGTGATCGATCCGTACCCGTCGGCCACCGCGGCGATGGCGGCGATGGTGCGCAAGGACGGCGTGTATCTGCTGCCGGCCGCGACGCAGTTGGAGACCTCGGGCAGCGTGACCGCATCCAACCGGTCGATCCAGTGGCGCGAGAAGGTCATCGAGCCGCTGTTCGAATGCAAGCCCGACCACACCATCATGCTGCTGCTGGCGCAGAAGCTGGGCTTCGGCAAGGAACTGGTCGCGAACATCAAGGTGACCAACGGCGAGCCGAGCCCGGAAGACATCCTGCGCGAGATCAACAAGGGCACCTGGACGATAGGCTACACCGGCCAGTCGCCCGAGCGGCTCAAGATCCACATGCGCAACATGCAGGTGTTCGATCCGCGCACGCTTCGCGCCAAGGGCGGGATCGACAAGGAGACCGGCTACAGCCTCGACGGCGAGTACTTCGGGCTGCCGTGGCCGTGCTACGGAAACGCCGCGCTCAAGCATCCGGGTACGCCGAACCTGTACGACACGTCCAAGCACGTGATGGACGGCGGCGGAAACTTCCGCGCGAACTTCGGCGTGGAACGCGACGGCGTGAGCCTGCTGGCGGGCGACGGTTCCGCATCCAGGGGAGCCGACCTGCAGTTCGGCTATCCCGAGTTCGACCACGTGCTGCTGAAGAAGCTCGGCTGGTGGAACGAGCTGACCGATGCGGAGAAGGCCGCCGCGCAAGGCAAGAACTGGAAGACCGACCTGTCCGGCGGGATCCAGCGCGTGGTGATGAAGAACCACGGCTGCCACCCGTTCGGCAACGCGCGCGCGCGGGCGCTGGTGTGGAACTTCCCGGACCCGGTACCGCTGCATCGCGAGGCATTGTTCTCGACCCGTGCCGACCTCGTCGAGAAGTATCCGACTCACGACGACAAGAAGGCGTTCTGGCGCCTGCCGACGCTGTTCAAGAGCGTGCAGCAGAAGTACAAGGACGTCGGCAAGGAATTCCCGCTGATCCTGACTTCGGGGCGACTGGTGGAGTTCGAGGGCGGCGGCGAGGAGACGCGTTCCAATCCCTGGCTCGCCGAGCTGCAACAGGAGAACTTCGTCGAGATCAATCCGAAGTCGGCCAATGACCGCGGCATCCGCAACTGGGATTACGTGTGGGTGAAGACGCCCACCGGCGCCCAGCTCAAGGTGCGCGCGCTGGTGACCGAACGCGTGGGTCCCGAAGTCTGCTTCGTACCGTTTCATTTCTCCGGCTGGTGGATGGGCAAGGACATGATCGGGTACTACCCGGAGAAGGCGCACCCGATCGTGCGCGGCGAGGCGGTCAATACGGCCACCACGTACGGCTATGACGCCGTCACGATGATGCAGGAGACCAAGACGACCGTGTGCCAGGTGGTCAAGGCCTGATCCGGAGGAGACAACGACAATGGCAAGGATGAAATTTCTGTGCGATGCCGAGCGTTGCATCGAATGCAACGGGTGCGTCACCGCCTGCAAGAACGAGCACGAGGTGCCCTGGGGGGTGAATCGCCGGCGCGTGGTCACGCTCAACGACGGCGTTCCCGGCGAGCGCTCGGTCTCGGTCGCCTGCATGCATTGCTCGGATGCGCCGTGCATCGCGGTGTGCCCGGTCGACACCCTGTATCACACGGCCGAAGGCGTCGTGCTGCACGACAAGGACCTGTGCATCGGCTGCGGCTACTGCTTCTACGCGTGCCCGTTCGGGGCGCCGCAGTTTCCGCAGGCGGGCGCGTTCGGCATGCGCGGCAAGATGGACAAGTGCACGTTCTGCGCGGGCGGCCCGGAGGCGGACGGTTCGGAAGAGGAGTTCCGCAAATACGGACGCAATCGGCTGGCCGAAGGCAAGCTGCCGATCTGCGCCGAGATGTGCGCGACGAAGGCGCTGCTCGGCGGCGATGCCGACGTGATCTCGGACATTTTCCGCAAGCGCGCGACCACGCGCGGCAGGGGTGCCGAACTGATCGGCTGGTCGACGGCCTATGGGAGGCAGGAGCGTACGCAGGAACGCACGCGCGCGGGAGAGGGGGGCAAATCGTGAGAAGGCGACATCTGCTGTGGGCCGGCGCGCTCGTCGCGTTCGGGCTGAGCGCCTGCGGCGAGCGTCCGCAGGTGACCGTATACGAAACCGGAAAGTACCAGGGCAAGGCCGACACCGCGCCCTATGACAATCCCGCATTCGGCAAGGACAAGGCGAAATGGGAGGCCGCGATCAAGGCCCGCGGCCAGGGCCAGGACGAATACACGCGGGGCGGCTGACGGCGGCGTGCGGTGCCCTCGCGCGGGGCGGCCGCGGCGAGGTCGCGAACGGCGCGATCGGCCTGAACGATCCGGGTGGCCCGCGCACGAAGCGGTGTCGGGCGGGTCGCTGCGGGGCGAGCGGACTGCCGCAGTGATGGGAAACGAAGGAGGAGCCAGATGAGATTCCTGCAGATCGTTGCATTGGTGCTGTCGCTGTGCGCCCTCGTGCCGGCGGGCGCTGCGGGTGCTGCGGGTGCGGCGGCGGAACAGGCCCAGCGGCAGGTGCAACAGCCGTTCAACAATGCCCCGGTGTGGCGCGAAGCGCGCGCGGGCGGGCCGCAGTATACGTCGATCCGCGGGGGCGAGGCGGGTGTGCTGATCCAGCCGGGCGGCCAGACCTGGCGCGAACTGCGCAACGGACCGATCGTGTTCTATGGCGGCATCGCCGTGCTCGCCGTTCTCGGTGCGATCGTCGTCTATTACGCGCGCCGCGGGCCGCTCAAGCTGAAAGAGCCCGCCACCGGGCGCACGCTGCTGCGCTTCGACGTCGTCGATCGGGTGACTCACTGGGTCGCGGCGCTGTCCTTCAGCCTGCTGGCGCTGACCGGCCTGATCCTGTTTTTCGGCAAGCATCTGCTGCTGCCGCTGTTCGGGTACAACGTGTTCGCCACGCTCGCGGCGCTGTCGAAGAACATCCACAATTTCACCGGCCCGGTGTTTCTGCTGGCGATCCTGGTGATGTTCGCGGTCTACGTGAAGGACAACGTCTGGCAGGCCGCCGATGCCCGGTGGATCGCCAGGCTGGGCGGGCTGGCGAGCGGCGAGCACGTTCCGTCGCATCGGTTCAACTTCGGCGAAAAGATCTGGTTCTGGCTGGGCATTAGCGCGATCGGGCTGGTCGTGAGCCTGAGCGGCTTCGTGCTCGATTTTCCCAATTTCGAGCAGGGCCGTTCCGTCATGCAGCTTGCCAATGTCATTCACCTGGTGGGTGCGCTGATCTTCGTGTGCCTGTCGCTGGGCCACATCTACATGGGCACGGTGGGTGTCGAGGGGGCCTACCGAGCGATGCGTGACGGCGTCGTCGACGAGACCTGGGCGAAGGAACACCACGAGCTGTGGTACCGGGAGCTGGCGGCGCGCGACGCGGCGGCGGATGCGGCACGCGCGCCACGGCGCGTGGCTGCGAACTCTTAGCGACGTGAGGAGGCACGATCGCCAGCTTGAGTGGGGGGCTGGTCGCGGCGGTATCGGTGCTGGGCTTGGGCGTGGCACAGGCGAAACTTCCACCGCCCACCGAGGAGCAGAAGGCCAAGGCCGCGGAAACCAAGGCCAAGGCCGCCGAGGGAGCGAAGAAGGCCGCAGAGGCGCTCGGCCGCGCGCAGGATGCCGTCGCCGATCGCTACATCAAGATGATGAAGGCGAAGGGCGTGGTCGTCACGCCGGTGGCGATCGCTGCGCCGCCGGCCGCGGCGCCGGCACCTGCGGCACCCGCTGCCCAGAAGAAGTGATCCGCACGGCTCGGCCGGCTTCGGGTAGGCGGGCGATTCGATCCCGCCGGTTCCCCGCACGGGAACCCGCACCGCGGCGCACATCACGCCGGTGACATGCCAAGGATCAACGCCGAAGGTTACGGCAACGCGACGCCGGTCGCGGAGCTAGCTGACCGGTATCACGCTGCGCCAGGGACCGGCGGCGATCCTGGGCACGGTGGTGATCGTGCACGCAGGTGCCGACGACTACGCGACGCAGCCGACCTGAGCCTCCGGTGCGCGCGTCGCGTGCGGCATCATCGTTGTGAGATGGCGCGCCGGCCGGGCGCGCCGCGATGCTCGACGCATGGCGCGAAGCAGGCGTCGCGCAGCGTGTGACACCGTGTGAACTTCTGGCTCCCCGACCTGGGCTCGAACCAGGGACCTGCGGATTAACAGTCCGTCGCTCTACCGACTGAGCTATCGGGGAATCGCCGAGCGGCGAATGGTAGTCAGTTGACCGCGGAGCGTCAAGCAACGAGCGTGATGCGCGTGCGGACGTTCCGTTGTATCCTCTGGTCATGGATCAGCAGACCGTCTATCTGCGCACGCCGAACGGTGACGCGGCGATCACGCAGCGTACCCGGATCGTCCAGCGCAACCTCAGGAACGTGCTCGATCTGGTCGACGGCAAGCGCACCGTCGCCGACATCATCCGCAAGTTCGGCGACGCGGCCATCGCCGAGGCGGCGCTCGCCGATCTGGAGCGTAGCGGATTCGTCGAGACGCAGCACGCGCGCGAGCTGCGCGAGTCGGGCCCGCCGACGATCGACCCGCAGAAACAGGCCGAGGATGAGACCGGCGCCAAGATCGAGCGGCTGCGCAAGGAGACGCTCGGTGCGCTCGATGACGAAGACATCACCATCATGGACCCGCTCGATTTTCCCGAGGCGGGGATCGCCGGGACGACTTCGCCGGACGGTCCCGGTTGACGTCGAAGCGCGCCGGGCGGCGAGGATGAGCTCGCCGATCTGGCCGCCGCGGCGCCGGGTCCGCTGCCGGGCAGGCCGATCTTCGCCGAGGACGGCGAGCCAGGGGGCAGGCAGGCCGGGACCGGCAAGGCCGCCGCGGAACGAGCGCGACCGCGCCGAAACCGGGCGAGGCTCGCGGCCTACACGGCCATGGCGTCATTGCTCCTCGCCGTGGCCGTGGTGTGGTTCTTCCCGTTCGACTACTACCTGCCGCGCATCGAGTTGCGCGTGCGCTCGAGCATCGGGGAGCCGGTGCGCTTCGGTGCGATGCACTTCACGCTGACGCCGGGACCGGGGCTGGAGATCGAGCACGTGCGTGTGGGCGAGGATGCGGCGATGCGCATCGGCAAGATCTTC
Source organism: Rhodocyclales bacterium (assembly GCA_037440385.1). Taxonomy (GTDB): domain Bacteria; phylum Pseudomonadota; class Gammaproteobacteria; order Burkholderiales; family Rhodocyclaceae; genus CG2-30-68-42. Next base: position 25,057 of record JBBIUI010000016.1, read on the forward strand.
GTCGCGCCCGAGTTCGGCAGCCTCCTGTCGGATTCCAAGATCCTGAGCGAAGTCGTGCTCGATCACGTCGAGGTCGACGCGGCGGCATTGCCGCGAATCCCCGGGTGGTTCCAGGGAAACTATTTCGTCGTGCGCGCGCTGCGTTTCGACCGGACCGCGGTCAGGCTGGGGCGCACGACGGTGGAGGGGCTGGGCGGCACGGCGGTCCTGGATGCGAACGGGCGCATCGAGGAGCTGCGCTTCGTCGATGCCAACGGTATTCTGAGCGGAACGCTGCGCCCGGATGTCTCGTCGTACCGGATCACACTGAATGCGGGAGATTGGACGCTGCCGGAATACGACTGGATCAAGCTGCACAATTTCGACGCGACCGGCATCCTGACTGCGAGTGGCTTGCGGCTCGACCAGTTCGATGCGCGCGCCTTCGACGGCATCGTCTCCGGCTCGGCGCGGCTGGGCTGGAACGGCGACGGGGCGGACTTCTCGGCGGACGTGAAGCTCAAGCATGTGGCGCTCGCGGCCCTGGTGCCGCCCTTGCGCAAGGATCTGCTCGTCGCGGGAGACCTCACCGCGACGCTGCGCATGGCGGGGCGGGCCGAGCAGTTCGGACAACTGGGGCGACACCTCGCGGTCGAGGGCGAACTGGCCATCGAACGCGGCGTGCTGTCGAACTTCGACTTCGCCGAAGCGGTGCGCGCGCGGACACCGGGGCCGACCCGCGGCGGTCAGACCCGGTTCGAGAAGGCGGGCGCGAGCTACCGGCGCGACGGCGACACCTGGCGGATCGGAAATCTGGCGTTCGAGTCCGGGCTGATGCACGGCTCGGGCTCGCTGGCGATCGGTTCGGGCGATGTGTCGGGTGCGATCGCCGTCGCCTTCCTCGGCGCGAATCAGGCACGCGCGCTCGTCAACGTCACCGGCCGGCTCCCGGATCCCTACCTGTCGGCGAAACGTTGACGGACGCGCGCGGCCTTCAGGATTTCAGCACTGCGGCGATGGCATCGGCCGAATAGTCGATGTTGCGCGAGTTCAGCGCCGCGAGGCAGATGCGTCCGCTGGTCACCGCGTAGATCGCGAATTCCTTCCGCAGCCGTTCGACCTGCCGCGCATCGAGCCCGGTGTAGGAGAACATGCCGCGCTGTCGCGTGATGAAGGAGAAGTCCTCACCGACCCCCCGCGCCGCGAGCCGGTCGACGAGCCCGGTGCGCATGCTGCGGATGCGCTCGCGCATCGTGGCGAGTTCGGCTTCCCACTGCACCCGCAGCCGCTCGTCGGACAGCACGGCGCAGACGATCGCCCCGCCGTGGGTGGGCGGACTCGAGTAGTTGGTGCGCACGACCTGCTTGACCTGGGACAGCACGCGTGCGGCCTCGTCGGCGCCCGACGTCACGACCGAAAGCGCGCCGACGCGCTCGCCGTACAGCGAGAACGACTTGGAGAACGAACTCGCGACGAGGAAGTCGGCGCCCGAGCGCGCGAACACGTCGACTGCCAGCGCATCGGCCGCGATGCCGTCCGCGAATCCCTGATAGGCGAGATCGATGAAGGCGACGAGACCGCGCTGACGCATCGTGCCGGCGAGCTCGTGCCATTGCGCTTCGGACAGATCGGCGCCGGTCGGATTGTGGCAACACGCATGCAGCACCAGGATCGAGCCGGCCGGAAGCTCGCCGACCGCTTCCTTCATCGCGGAGAAATCGACGCCACGCGTGGCCGGGTCGTAATACGGGTAGGTGGCGACCGGAAAACCGGCGGCCTGGAACACGCCGCGATGGTTCTGCCAGCTCGGGTCGCTGATGTAGACCGTGGATGCCGGCAGCAGCCGCTTGAGGAAATCGCCGCCCACACGCAGCGCACCGGTGCCGCCCAGCGTCTGCACCGTGACGACGCGGCCCTGGGCGACGAGCTCCGAGTCCGCACCGAAGATCAGATCGCGCACCGCCTTCGCGTAGTTCGCGGGTCCGTCGATGGGCTGATAATTGCGCGGCAGCGCCGCATCGGTTCGTGCCTGTTCTGCTTGGCGCACGGCAGCGAGCAACGGCACCCGGCCGTCGTCGTCGCAATACACGCCCACGCCGAGGTTGACCTTGTTCGTGCGGGGGTCTGCGTGGTATGCCTCGGTCAGACCGAGGATGGGATCGCGGGGAGCCATCTCCACCGCGGCGAACAGAGATGATTTCATGGCCACTCCATGGTTGCCGCACCGGTCGCCGTCGCCCGCTGCCGAAACCGACGGTCCGCTGCGCGGCAAAGTACGGAATAATGCGATGCGTGATCGCGCGACGGTCCGCTCGTACCACCGGCGGCAGGGCTGCCCGCGATGCGGTGCACAATCCTAGCATGATCCAGTCATCCGCAACCCAGGAAGTCCTCGAGTTCGAGGCCAGCCCATACCGTCTGCACCAGCCCTTCGCGCCGGCCGGCGATCAGCCGGAGGCGATCGACGCGCTGGTGCAGGGGGTGCGCGATGGGCTCGCTTACCAGACGCTGCTGGGCGTGACGGGGTCGGGCAAGACCTACACGATGGCCCACGTCATCGCGCGGCTCGGCCGTCCGGTGCTGGTGCTGGCACCGAACAAGACGCTCGCGGCCCAGCTCTATTCCGAATTCCGCGATTTCTTCCCCGAGAACGCCGTCGAGTATTTCGTCTCCTATTACGACTATTACCAGCCCGAAGCCTACGTGCCCTCGCGCGACCTGTTCATCGAGAAGGATTCGTCGATCAACGAGCAGATCGAGCAGATGCGGCTGTCGGCGACCAAGTCGCTGCTGGAGCGGCGCGACTGCGTGATCGTATGCACGGTCTCCGCGATCTACGGGATCGGCGATCCGGTCGATTACCACAGCATGATCCTGCACCTGCGCGAGGGCGAGCACATCGGCCGGCGCGACGTCATCCGGCGGCTCGTCGACATGCAGTACGAACGCAACGATCTCGATTTTCGCCGCGGCATCTTTCGAGTGCGCGGCGACGTGATCGACGTATTCCCGGCGGAGCACGCCGAGGAAGCGCTGCGCATCGAACTGTTCGACGATTGCGTCGAAAGCCTGCGCCTGTTCGACCCGCTCAGCGGCGCACCCGGCCGGCGTCTGGTCCGCTTCACGGTGTATCCGTCCAGTCACTACGTGACCCCGCGCGAGCGGACGCTGCATGCGATCGAGGCGATCAAGGACGAACTGGCGGAGCGCACGGAATTTTTCTACCGCGACAACAAGCTGGTCGAGGCGCAGCGCATCGAGAGCCGCACGCGGTTCGATCTCGAAATGCTCTCCGAGCTGGGCTTCTGCAAAGGAATCGAAAATTACTCGCGGCATCTGTCGGGTCGCCGTGCCGGCGAACCGCCGCCGACGCTGATCGACTATCTGCCGGCCGGCTCGCTGATGTTCATCGACGAGAGCCACGTGACGATCCCGCAGCTCGGCGGCATGTATCGTGGCGACCGTTCGCGCAAGGAGAACCTGGTGGACTACGGTTTCCGCCTGCCGTCCGCGCTCGACAACCGTCCGCTGACCTTTGCGGAATTCGAGCGGCTGATGCCGCAGACGATTTTCGTTTCGGCGACCCCGGCCGAATACGAGGCGGCTCATGCCGGGCAGATCGTCGAGCAGGTCGTGCGGCCGACCGGGGTCCTCGACCCGCAGGTCGAGGTTCGCCCGGCCGCAACCCAGGTCGACGACCTGCTCGGGGAAATCACGTCGCGCACGGGGCGTGGCGAGCGCGTGCTGGTCACGACGCTGACCAAGCGGCTCGCGGAGGACCTGACCGAATTCCTCGGCGAGCATGGCATCAAGGTCCGCTATCTGCATTCGGACATCGACACGGTCGAGCGCGTGGAGATCCTGCGCGACCTGCGGCTGGGCGTGTTCGACGTGCTGGTGGGTATCAACCTGCTGCGTGAAGGTCTCGACATCCCCGAGGTTTCGCTGGTGGCGATCCTCGATGCGGACAAGGAGGGCTTCCTGCGGTCCGAGCGCTCGCTGATCCAGACGATGGGACGCGCCGCACGGCATGTCCGGGGCACCGCGATCCTGTATGCAGACGTGATTACCGGGTCGATGCGCCGGGCGATCGCCGAAACGCAGCGCCGCCGTGCAAGGCAGATCGCCTTCAACGCCGCGCACGGCATCACGCCGCGCACGGTGACCAAGCGCATCCGGGACATCATCGACGGTGTGTATGACAGCACGCCGGCGAGCGAGCGGATCGGAGTCGAACAGCGGCGATCCCGCTACGAGGCGATGGACGCCGGTGCGCTCGGGCGCGAGATCCGGCGCATCGAGAAGGCGATGATGAAGCATGCGCGCGACCTCGAGTTCGAGCGGGCCGCCCGGCTGCGTGACGAGCTGTCGCGGCTCAGGAGGCTCGCATTCGGCGCCGATCCGCACGAACCGGTTTGACAGGGTTTCCGAGGAGGCCGAAGGCCGACCAGGCCCACCTACTCTGTCATTGCGAGCAGGCCAACGGCCGACGGAGGTCCGGTATTCCGTCATTGCGAGGAGGCCGGAGGCCGACGAAGCAATCCCGCGCGAAGCGCGCTGCGGCCGTCCGGCGTGCGACGAGATTGCTTCGTCGCTTCGCTCCTCGCAATGACCGGCGACGCCGCTGCGCGCCTCGCGATGACGCGGAAGTGGCTACGTTCCTCGCGATGACACGGACGGGGCTGCACTCCTCGCAATGACGTGCGACGGGCAAGGTTGCTTCGTCGTTGCGCGGCTGGCAAGGAGCGGGCGTTTCAGGTAACGTTCGGCCACACATCGCAGCGCGTGGTTCATCGCGCGGTTGGGTTCCGGCGGCGCAGCCGCAGGGGTAGGGGGGCTTATGAAACGAGAGGGATCACGCCGTGTATTCCTGCGCGGCGCGGCACGTCTGGCATGCGCGGTACCGCTGCTTCCGTTGGCCTCGCGGGCGTTCGCGGGCGGTGCCGGGGCGCGCTCGATTGCGCTGCTGCACACCCATACGGGGGAGTTCCTGGACGTCGTGTATGCGCTCGGAGGACGCCACGTTCCCGCGGCGCTCGCGGCGATCGACCGCTTTCTGCGCGACCATTACGACGGTGCGGTGGGCCGCATCGATCCTGCGCTGTTCGATCAGCTGCATGCGCTCAGGCTGACCTTCGGCGCGCACCAACCCTTCGAGGTCATCTCCGGCTTTCGCAGTGCCCGGACCAACGAGGCGCTGCGCAGGCGTGGCGCAGGCGGGGTCGCGCGCCACAGTCTGCACATGGAGGGACGCGCGATCGACATCCGGCTTCCCGGCGTGGGCCTCGCGCAACTTCGCGATGCGGCGCGTGACCTGAAGGCGGGCGGCGTCGGCTACTACCCGGCGTCGCAGTTCGTCCATATCGATACCGGCCGGGTCAGGATCTGGTAGCTCCGTCGCGCATTCACGGCGATCGCCGTTGCCTCGACAGGCGGTCGAGCGCCGTGTCGTGACCGTATAGATCCGGCAGGAACAGCACGCTGCCATCTTCCTCGACGACCGCGGTCGAGTAGAACACGAGCACCGGGATCGGGGACCGGATACGCACCGTCCTCGGCGTGGCCTCCTCGCGCATCGCCTCGACGATGCGCGTCTCGCTCCAGCCGGAGTCTTCCTCCAGCACGAATTTCGCGAGTGCGACCGGATCTTCGACGCGGATGCAGCCATGGCTGAAATCGCGGCGCCCGCGCGCGAACAGTGCGCGGCTCGGCGTGTGGTGCAGGTAGATGTTGGCGTTGTTCGGAAATACGAACTTGATCGCGCCCAGCGCGTTGCGCGGCCCTGGCCGCTGCCGGATGCGAAGTTCTCCACGCAATACCGCCTCGAGGTTCGCGTCGCTGACCTCGGTGCCGGGAACCCCGATACGCCGGGTGCCGACGAATTCCATCGCCTCGCGCGCGAGGTAGTCCGGGTCGCGCCGCAGCCGAGGGACGATCTCCTTGCGGGCGATCGAGGGCGGCACGTTCCAGTAGGGTCGGAACTCGATCCGGCGAAGGTCTTCGAGCAGCACCGGGGTCCGGGTGTCGAGAGCCTTGCCGACGATGACGTTCATGCGCAGTTCGGTCGAGGTGCCGTGATCGCCCACCCGCATCGCGCGCAGCCTGAATTCCGGGATGTTGACCGCGATCAGCCTGCCCGGCCGAAACGGCGGCAACCAGCGCAGGCGCTCGAGGGCGAGCTCGATCTGGCGCACCCGCCGGGCGATCGGCGCGTTCAGTTCGGCGAAGGTCGCTTTGCCGACGATGCCGTCGGCATCCAACCCGTGGCGCGCCTGGAAGCGCCGGACCGCCTCGACGATCTCGCCGTCATAGATCCCGGGCGTCTGGATCCCGGGCGCGAGATCACCGAGCGCAACGAGCCGGCGCCGCAACTCGGGCAGCGCTCCGTAGGGCTCGCCCGGCTTCAGGCGCGCGACGCGCGCGAGCGATCCACGATCCGCCTCGCGCGCCAACTCGCGGTATCGCGCCAGCGCCGTGCGCAGCCGTTCGTACATCGGCAGGCGCGGCGCGACCCGGTCCGGGAGTCTCGCCATCTGTCCGGTGGCAACGGCTTCGGACACGAGCCGGGCGAAGTCCGGCCGGTCGCCCGATCGGTCGATGTCGAAACCGGCGCTGCGCGCATCGAACGCGCCGAAATGCAGGTCTGCGAGGAAACGCAACAGCGCACGCGTCAGCGCTGCGTCCGTCTCGGCGGCCTCGCGTTCGGACAGCCCGCGTTCGCGGGCGTCGCGCAGGCGCTCCTCGATCGCGGCCACGCCATAACGAGCGTCGTCGAGCCCGTGCGATGGCGCGGTATGCAACAGCTCGACGAGCTGCTGCGCGCCGGCGGTCGGCATGCCACCGGCGAACCAGGCCGGCGCGAATGCGCGAGGTTCGTCGAGCTGCCCCTGTCCGGCGGGGACCACCGGGATGTCGGCCGTTCGAACGGGGCGTGCCTCGCGCAGCGCCTGCTGCGGCATGCCCGCGGGCTGCGCCAGGCATGGCATCGTCGATGCGACGACCAGCAGGGCGATGACGAACAGACCCGGCAGCGATCGATCGCGACCGGCCGGCGGCATGCGGATCATCCTGGAAACGGAATTCGAGTCCGCAGCACGCAGACGGGCCGCGGTGATCGAACGGCGGCCGATCGGTGGTTCACGCGATGGATGGCCATGACAATGGACCTCTCGGTCTGACGATACACTGACGATACAATTGGAGAGGGCAAGGCCGCTTTGCGTTTCCTCTGTTCCGCGGTAGTCTCGCCGGCTCGATCGGCCGCGGGCCGAGGTTCGCAGCGCACGGCTCATCGAAAGCGGAGAAAGCGAGCCGCTTCGCATCGGCCCCGCGCGCGGCAGGCGAGATGCGGGCACGGCTTCGAGGCCTGAGGCCTGCCCGGTGGAGGGCGGAAGTACCGACGACGATGGATCTCGAATGAAGGTGTTGCTGGTCTGCATGGGCAATATCTGCCGGTCGCCATCGGCGGAAGGCGTGCTTCGCCATTACCTGGAGCTGGCCGGCCTGGCCCGTATCATTTCCGTCGATTCCGCGGGCACCCACGGTTACCACAGCGGGGAGCCGCCCGACCCGCGGGCGCAGCGCGCCGCGGCCCGCCGAGGCATCGACCTCAGCGCTCAGCGCGCGCGCTGCGTCCAGCCCCGGGATTTCGACGAGTTCGATCTGATCCTGGCGATGGATCGCGACAACCTGAATGCGTTGCAGCGCGAATGCCCGCCGCACCGGCGGCAGAAGCTCGCATTGTTCACGCGCTATTCCGCCAGAAATCCGAATGCCGACATCCCGGATCCCTATTACGGAGGTCCGGACGGTTTCGACCGCGTCCTCGACATGCTCGAGGACGCGGTGCGTGGCCTGGTGGACGAACTTCGACGGCGCCTGCCGGATCGCCGCTGACGGCTGGCGGGTCAGTTGCGCGTCTCGACCTGAATCAACGGCTCCTCGGCTTGCGGTTTCGGAGGAGCCCGGCGGGTGCGACGCGGAGCGGGAGTCGGCGCGGCCTGCGTCTCGGCGATGTCGGATGCCGGGAAGCGGGTTTCCACGAGCACGAGCCCTTTTTCCTTGAGCGCACCGGCGATGAGCTCTGCGTTCGCTGCCGGCGCTGCCGGCGCCTCGACGGGAGGCGGCGCGGCGGGTCGTACGGTCGCCGAGACCTCGGCTGCGGTCCGTTCGGCTTCGGATGCGTCATCGGCGATTCGAACCGGCGGCAGGGACGCAGCGGGCGCGCCGGCGATGTCTGCGACCGCCTCGTGCGCAGGACCGACCGGTACCGGAACGGGAGCCGCTGCGCTGACCTGCGTCGCCTGCTGCGTCGGCGTCGAGCCGCCCGGCTGAGACGGCGCAGCCGCGGACGGCGGAGCCTCTGCGGCTGGCGGCGTTTCGGTCGCCGGCGACGCCTCGGAAACGCCTGTGTCCTTGCGCCGATCCGCGCGATCGCGGCGGCCGCGGCGATTGCGGCGCCCGTGTTCCGCACCGGCTGCGGCGTCGGCGGTCTGCGCAACCGGGACGGGCGCCCCGGTTCCGGTCGATCGCATTTCGCCTGTCGATGGCACATCGGCGTTTACGGCTTCCGACGCTTGAGGCCGCGGCTGCCGTGGCGGACGTGGTGCGCCGGCCCGCCGCTCGGGACGTTCACCGCGTTCCGGGCGCTCGCCTCGTTCGCGCCGCGGTTCGCGTTGCGCTGCCTCACCCGTGCGTGCCTCGCCCTGGTCGCGCCTGCGAGGCTGCCTGGACGGCGTGTCGCGGCGGGCGC
>JBBIUI010000017.1:0-33474 GCA_037440385.1 Rhodocyclales bacterium
GGCCGAGCTGCGCCCGCGCGCAGGGCAATGCGTCGGCAGGCTTGCGCTGGAACATGAACGCCTCACGATAGCTGCGCTCGTGGGCGGCGTCGAAGAATGCCTGTGCGATCGCCACGTCGTTGGCCGCGCCGCATTCTCCGCCGCCGAGCGAGACGACGCGGAATTGCGCCTCGTCGCCATGGTCGCGGGCGAGGCCCGCGACCTCGGGCGGGCTCACCCGTGCGAGATCCGTCAGCAGCGCATGGAAGCGCTGCCCGCCGACGCGCCGTGCCCAGTCGAAGAAGCGCTCGCCGTTCGCGCGCTCGTCCTCGAAGGCCCGAGCCATCCGTTCGACCGCCTGTTCGATGCGCGCCGCCGGAATCGACGGGCCCTTGATCGCGAGCGCGCCCCCGCCCATGCCGTTGCCGCCGAAATACGTCTGGTAATGGGGGATCAGCTTGCCGCCGATGCGCTTTCCTTCGCCATACAGGCCGATGTCCGCCGCCTCGGGCTGCGCGCATCCGTTGTGGCATCCCGAAACCCGGATGCGCAAGTCGCTCGTGCCGCCATCGAGCTTGGGCGCCACGACCATGGAGCTGGTGATGCCGAGCCGGCAGGTCGAGCTTCCCGGGCAGGCGACGACGTCGTCCCCCGTCCGCGGCACCGCGAGGCCGAGCGCGCCGATCCGCCGGGCGAACTCGGCACGCCGGTTCGCCGGCACGCCGAGGATCATCAGGTTCTGGTCCTGCGTCGTGCGGACATCGTCCAAGGCGAACTCGTGCATCAGCGCGGCGAGTGCGCGCAGTTGCGCCGAGGCTAGCCGGCCGAGCGGCACCGCGATCGGCACGACGAACCGCTCCGGCTGCCGTTGCGCGAAGAAGGTGCGCGGCGCGCCCGGCCCGGGGTTCGGGCCCGGGACCGCGACTCGCCATACACCGTGCGGGTGCGCTGCACGCGCCAGCGCGGCGCGAGTGCGCGCGAATTCCCCGTTGAAGCGCTCGACGAAGCCCTGCGCACCGAATCGCTCGACCAGAAACTTGATGCGCGACTTCGCCCGCAGCGTGCGGTCCGAGTACCGGTTGTGCATCGTGATCAGCGCTTCCATCGCCGGCAGGACATCGCGTTCCTCGATGAATTCGCAGACGAGGATCGCTTCACGCGGCTTGTGGCCGAGACCGCCGCCGGCGCGCATCCGGAAGCCGGCCCGCTCGCCGCGGCGCACCGCGACCAGCGACAGGTCATGGAACATCCCCTGCGCGCAATCGGCCTCGCAGCCCGACAGGCCGATCTTGAACTTTCGCGGCATCTGCTGGTTGAGCGGATTCCTGAGGAAATGCGCCACCGCCGAACGCAGATGCGCGGTCACGTCGGTGTGCTCGCGCGGGCACACGCCGGCGAGCGGGCAGGTCGTGATGTTGCGCACCGTATTGCCGCAGGCTTCGCGGGTGGTCAGACCGGCCTGCGCCAGGCGCCGCAACACGGCGGGCGTTTCGGCGAGCGGCACGTAATGAAGCTGGATGTCCTGCCGCGTGGTGATGTGCGCATGCTCCGTGCGCGCATGGCGATCCAGTGCGTCCGCGATCGCGCGCAGCTTCTCGGGGTCGAGCCGCCCGCCGGGCAGCTTGATGCGCACCATGTTCACGCCTTCCTGCCGCTGGCCGTAGACGCCCATCTGAAGGCGAATCGCGGTGAAGCGATCGGCGTCGACCTCGAGATCGAGGTAGCGCTGCAACTGCGCCTCGTAGTGGGCAATCTCGGATGCGTCGGCGAGGTCGTCGATTCCGGCCATGTCGGTTCCTTTCAGAAAAACGCCAGCCTCCCGCCGATGACGGCGAGCAGCGATGCGAGGGCCCCGCGCAGCAGCCGCTCGGGCACCTTCACCGCGAGATGGCTGCCCAGCCAGATGCCGGGCAGCGAACCGGTCAGCAGGCTCGCGAGCAGGCTCCAGTCGATGTTGCCGAGCAGCCAATGGCCGAATCCGGCCACGAACGCGAGCGGCACGGCATGGGCGATGTCCGTACCGACGATGCTGCGGGTCGGCAGCGCCGGGTACAGAAACAGCAGCGCCGTGGCGCCGAGTGCACCCCCGCCGACCGACGTGAGCGATACGAGTGCACCGAGCAGCGCTCCGGCGGCGACCGTGACCCGTGCCACCAGACGGCCATGCCAGCGGGCCGACAGGTGAGCGAGCGCGAGCGCCTGCACGCGGGACTTCAGCACGAGCGAGGCGGCCGTAAGCAGAAGCGCCGCGCCGAGGGCGCCCGAGATCACCTGCGCGAAGGCGCCGCGGCTCACGCCGTAATGGCCGATCGCGGCGAGCGTCAGGGCGGCCGCCGGAAGACTGCCCGCGGCGAGCAATGCGACGATGCGCCATTGGACGTTGCGGTTCCTGGCATGCACGAGCGTGCCGCCGGCCTTGGTCACGGCGGCATACAGCAGGTCCGTGCCGACCGCGCTGGCCGGGTGGACGCCGAACAGCAGCACCAGCAGCGGCGTCATCAGCGCGCCGCCGCCCACGCCCGTGAGCCCCACGATCGCACCGACGACGAAACCCGAAACGGTAGTTGCGATGTCCATGTCATTAACCGATTGCCCGCACGCATGCTAGCGAACGCGCATAGTTTCCGGAAATGGTTTGATGTTAGGATGTGATAACCATAGGCTATGAGTGGAACGGGCGTGAATCTCCAGCAACTGCGCTATGTCGTCGAGGTGGCCAGGCGCCGCCTGAACGTTTCCGAGGCGGCCGGCGCGCTGTTCACCTCGCAGCCCGGGGTCTCGAAACAGATCCGGCAACTGGAGGAAGAGCTCGGCATACGGATCTTCGTGCGCCAGGGCAGGCGTTTCACCGGCATCACGGAGCCGGGCAGGGATGTGCTGAAGATCGCCGAGCGCGTGCTGCACCAGATCGGGGACCTGCGCGGTGTCGGCGCGCAGTTCAGTGCCGAGGACAGCGGCACGCTCGCCATTGCCACCACGCACACGCAGGCGCGCTATGTGCTGCCGGCGATCCTGGGCGAGTTCATGCGACGCTATCCGAAGGTGAGCGTACGGCTGCACCAGGGCAGTCCCAGCAAGGTGTGCGAATACGTGCTTGCGGGCGACGCGGACATCGCCATCGCCACCGAAGCGATCGAGGAGCATGACGAGCTGGCGATGCTGCCCTGTTACCAGTGGAACCGCTGCATCATCGCGCCGCCCGGCCATCCGATCCTGAAGGTCCGGCCGCTGACGCTGGAGGCGATCGCGCGCTACCCGCTGATCACCTACGATTTCGCGTTCACCGGGCGCAGTCAGATCAACGAGGCGTTCGCTGCCCGCGGTCTCGATCCCACCGTGGTGCTCACCGCGATCGATGCAGACATCATCAAGACCTACGTGGCACAGGGGCTGGGGATCGGCATCGTCGCCTACATGGCCTACGAACCGAAGACCGACCGCAGGCTGCGCGCGCTCGACGCCGCGCATCTTTTCGAATCGGCGACCACGCGCATCGGCTTGCGCAAGAACGCCTATCTGCGCGGCTATGCCTACGCCTTCATCGAACTGTTTGCGCCGCATCTCACGCGCAAGCTGGTCGAACAGGCGCTCTCGGGACGGGAAGGCAGCGATCCGGGCCTGTAGCCCCGGCACAGGCCGCCACCGGACGAGCGCGATCGACGATGACTGCCGGAGCTCACGCGCCGTGGCGCAGAAGCGTCGCGGGGATGCCGCGGTGCCCGAGCGGCGCGCCGCGGTACGCCGGTGGAGTGGGTACATGGAACCGGGCAGGCATTCGCGTCACTGGGTGAGCCTCGCGGCAGTGGTCGCGTTCTCGCTCATCTGGGGATACAACTGGGTCGTCATGAAACGCGCGCTGGCTTTCGCCGGCCCGTTCGAGTTCGCGGCGCTGCGCCACGTGTTCGCAACCGCGTGCCTGTTCGCGCTGATGCTGCTGACGGGCCGGCCGTTGCGATCCGTCGAGCCTTGGCGTACCGCCGCGCTGGGCATGCTGCAGACCGCCTTGTTCACCGCGCTGGTGATGGCCGCCCTCGCGAACGGCGCAGCCGGGCGCAGCGCGGTGCTGACCTACACGATGCCGTTGTGGACCCTCATGATCGCGCGCGTCGCGCTGGGCGAGCGCGTGCGCGCCCGGCAGTGGCCCGCGGTGGTCCTCGCCTGCGCCGGCCTGCTTCTCGTGTTCGCGGGCGCGAGACCGGGCGGGGGCGCCGCGGCGGGCATGCTCGCGGTGCTCGCCGGCCTGACCTGGGCAGCAAGCGCGGTGCTGGCCAAACAGCTGCGTGCCCGAATCGAGCTGGACCTGCTGTCGCTGACGGCGTGGCAGATGCTGTACGGTTCGATCGCACTGGTCGCGCTGGCGCTCGCGGTACCGGAACGTCCGATCGAGTGGTCGCCGTACTTCATCCTTGCGCTGGCCTACAACGCGCTGTTCGCCACCGCACTGGCCTGGCTGCTGTGGCTGTTCGTGCTGCACCGTACGAGCGCGGGCGTCGCCGCACTGGCGAGCCTGTCGATCCCGGTGATCGGCATGGCCGCTTCCGCCGTGGAACTCGGGGAGCGACCTTCCGCGATCGAGCTTGCGGGCATGGCGCTGATCCTGCTCGGCCTGGCGGCGCTGTCGGGCGCGGCGGGCAGGCGCTGAAACGTGACGGGCGTACGGAGCCTACGCATTGCCGGCCTGGGCGCCCGCGCGTAACCTTGACGCCGGAATCGTCCGGGGAGGAACCGATGCGCGGCGGGGAACGGGACAAACAGGACGTGCTCGACGCCGTCGCGGAACTGGCGAGGCGACGGCTCGATCCGGGAGAGGCGGCGGCGCTCGCCGAGTTCGCGATCCGTTACTACGGCGATGCCGACATCGACGATCTGGCCGGATGCGACGCGAGGGATCTGTACGGCGCACTGGCCAGCCACTGGCAGTTTCTGCGGCACTTCGCGGGAGGTGCGCCCAAGCTGCGCGTGTTCAATGCGGCCGCCCACAGCCACGGCTGGCAGTCGCCGCACACGATCGTCGAAATCGTCAACGACGACATGCCCTTCCTCGTCGACTCGGTGACGATGGAGGCGAATCGGCAGGGCTACTCCGTGCATCGGATGCTGCATCCGGTGCTTCGTGTCCGCCGAAGCCCGGACGGCGAGTGGATCGGCCCGGCGCAAGACGCGCAAGGGCGCTATGAGTCCGTCATCCATGCCGAGCTCGACCGGCGCAGCGATCCGGCCGCGCTCGAAGCGCTGGAGGCCGGGCTGCGGCGCGTGCTCGCCGACGTGCGTGCGGCGGTCGAGGACTGGCGGCCGATGCTCGATCGCATCCCCGAGGTGATCGCCGGGATCGATCAGGCTGCGCCGCCGCAGGATCCGGAACAGACTGCCGAGGACCGTGCGTTCCTCACCTGGCTCGTCGAGGGGAATTTCACGCTGCTCGGCTATCGCCGCTACGATCTCGTGACGGAAGGCGGGGAAGACTGCCTGCGCGTGGTTCCCGGATCCGGGCTGGGTATCCTGCGCGAGTCCGGTGGCGAGCGGGTCTCGGCGAGCTTTGCCCAGTTGCCCGTCGAGCTGCGGGCGCGCGCGCGCGAAGCGCGGCTGTTGATCGTCACGAAGAGCAACACGCGATCGAGCGTGCACCGACCCGGCTACCTCGATTACATCGGCATCCGGCGCTTCGGTGCCGACGGCAGCGTCGTCGGAGAGCATCGATTCCTCGGGCTGTTCACGTCGAGCGCCTACAACCAGGGCCCGACGAACATTCCGCTGCTGCGCCGCAAGCTCGATCGCGTCAGCGCGCGCGCAGGACTGCTGCCGGGCAGCCACGCGGCCAAGGCGCTCGCGACCATCCTCGAACAGTATCCGCGCGACGAGCTGTTCCAGATCGATGAGGACGAACTGCTGTCCAACGCGCTCGGCATCCTGCGCCTGGGCGAACGCCAGCGCCTGCGGCTGTTCGTGCGGCGCGACCCCTGGGGACGCTTCTTCGCGTGCCTGCTCTACGTGCCGCGCGACAAGTATGACACCGAGGTTCGCAAACGCATGCAGCGCATCCTGCTCGATGCCTTCGCCGGCGTTTCCTGCGAGTTCGGCGTCCAGCTCTCGGAGTCGATGCTCGCGCGCATCCTCGTGCTCGTGCGTACCGCGCCGGGGTCTGCGCCGGTCCAGGACATTCGATCCGTGGAGGCCGCGCTCGCAGAAGCGATCGAGCGATGGGAGGACGGCCTGAAAGAGGCGCTGCTCGATCGCTTCGGCGAGGAACGGGCCGCGGCGCTGTCGGCGCGCTACGCAGCGGGTTTCCCCGCTGCGTACCGCGAAGACACCGCCGCGCGCGCCGCGGTGCATGACATCGAGCTGATGGAGACCCTCGACACCGGCGCGGCGCCGGCGTTCGCCCTCTATGCGCCGGTCGATGCGCCGCCCGGCAGCCTGCGCCTGAAGGTGTTTCACCGCGGCACGCCGATCGCGCTGTCGGACAGCCTGCCGCGACTCGAGCACATGGGGGTGCGCGTGATCGAGGAGCGGCCCTACCGGATCGCGCTGGCCGGCGGCGAGCCGGTGTGGATCCATGACTTCGGGATGACCCACACCGGGGAGCTCGATCTGGACCGCGTTCGGGGGTCGTTCCAGGAGGCGCTCGCGTGCGTGTGGAAAGGCGAGGCCGAGGCCGACGATTTCAACCGGCTCGTGCTGGGCTGCGGCCTGTCGTGGCGCGAGGTGGCGGTGTTGCGCGCGTATGCCAGATACATGCGGCAGGCGGGCTTCGGTTTCAGTCAGGGCTATGTCGAGCGCGCGCTGGGTGCGCACCCGGCGCTGGCCGCGCAACTGATCGATCTGTTCCGGCTGCGCTTCGACCCCGCCGTGCCGCGCGATGCGGCGGCGGTCCAGGCGCGCGAGCGCGACATCGAGCGCGCGCTCGAAAGCGTCGCGAGTCTCGACGAGGATCGCATCCTGCGCCAGTTCGTCGCGCTGATCCGTGCCACCTTGCGCACCAATTATTTTCAGCGCGGCGCCGACGGCGCGGCGAAGCCGTGCCTGGCGTTCAAGCTCGACTCCCGCCTGGTGCCCGGCTTGCCCGAGCCCAGACCGCTGTACGAGATCTACGTCTATTCGCCGGCGGTGGAAGGAGTGCATCTTCGCGGCGGGAAGGTCGCGCGCGGCGGGATCCGCTGGTCGGATCGCATGGAGGATTACCGCACCGAGGTGCTGGGGCTGGTCAAGGCCCAGCGCGTCAAGAATGCCGTCATCGTTCCGGTCGGCTCCAAGGGCGGCTTCGTGCTCAGGCGCGCGCCGGCGGAGCGCGAAGCGCTGCTCGCGCACGCGGTGGCCTGCTACAAGAACTATCTGCGCGCACTGCTCGATCTGACCGACAACCTGGTGGGCGGCACGGTGGTGCCGCCTCGAGACGTCGTGCGCTACGACGAGGACGATCCCTACCTGGTGGTGGCCGCCGACAAGGGCACGGCGAGTTTCTCGGACTATGCCAATGAGGTTTCGAAGGAGGTGGGCTACTGGCTCGGAGACGCCTTCGCATCGGGCGGCTCGGCCGGCTACGACCACAAGAAGATGGGCATCACCGCCCGCGGGGCATGGGCCTCGGTGCGCCGCCATTTTCGCGAGCTGGGCATCGATCCGGATCGGGACGACTTCAGCGCCGTGGGCATTGGCGACATGTCGGGAGACGTGTTCGGCAACGGTGTGCTGCTGTCGCGCCACATGCGGCTGGTCGCTGCGTTCGACCACCGCCACATCTTCCTCGATCCCGATCCCGACCCGCAGGCGAGTTTCGACGAGCGCGAACGGCTGTTCCGGCTGCCGCGCTCGTCGTGGGCGGACTACGATGCCACGCGCATCTCGGAAGGCGGCGGCGTGTGGGCGCGAAGCGCGAAGTCGATTCCGCTCTCGCCGCAGGTGCGAAAGTCGCTGTCGATCGACGCCGAGGCGCTGACCCCGGTCGAACTGATCCGCGCGATCCTGTGTGCGCCGGTCGACCTGCTGTACAACGGCGGCATCGGCACCTATGTCAAGGCATCCGGGGAAACCGATGCCGCGGTGGGCGACCGCGCGAACGATGCGGTGCGCGTCGATGCCTCGCGCGTGCGCGCACGCGCGGTGGCCGAAGGCGGCAATCTCGGTTTCACGCAGCGCGGCCGCATCGAGTACGCGCGCGCGGGCGGGCGCATCAATACCGATGCGATCGACAATTCCGGCGGGGTGGATTGCTCCGACCACGAGGTCAACCTGAAGATCCTGCTCGATGCCGTCGTGGCGCAGGGCGATCTCACCGGCAAGCAGCGCAATGCCCTGCTCGCGGAGATGACCGGGGAGGTCACCCGGCTGGTGCTCGAGGACAATGAACTGCAGAACCGCGCGCTCGCGCTCGCGTGCGCGCAGGGTGCCGGCGCGCTCGATGCGCAGGCCGGATTCATCCGTCATCTGGAGAAACGCGGACGGCTGAACCGCGAGCTGGAGTGCCTGCCGGGCGACGAGGAGATCGCGGCGCGCAAGGCGGCGGGCATCGGGCTGACCTCGCCGGAGAACGCGGTGCTGCTCGCCTACGCGAAGCTCGATCTGTACGAGGACCTGCTCGATAGCGACGTGCCGGAGGATCCCTTGTTCGCCGGCGCACTGCCGGGCTACTTTCCGCAGGCCGTGCGCGATCGCTTCCCCGAAGCGATCGCCCACCATGCGCTGCGCCGCGAGATCGTCTCGACGGTGCTCGCCAACGAGCTGGTCAATCGTGCGGGTGCGCTGTTCGTTTTCCGGCTGACCGAGGAGACCGGAGCCGGCGTGGCCGATGTCGTGCGTGCCTACACGCTCGCCCGCGACGTGTTCGAGATCCCGGCGGCGTGGCAGTGCGCCGTGTCGCTCGACGGCGTCGCCGAGGCCCTGCGCTCGCAACTGCTGATCACGATGGTGCGGCTGATGGGGCGCGGCACGCGCTGGTTCCTGCGGCGGCCCGACAGCCTGAGAGAACCCGCGCAGACGCTCGCCCGGCTCGGCGCACCGGTCGCGCGCCTGGCGCAGCGCCTGCCCGCGCTGCTCGATGAACCCGATCGCGCGGCGCTGGAACAGGCCACCGGAGAGCTCGCGGCGAGCGGTGTGCCGGACGCGCTCGCGCGCAGGATCGCGAGTTTCGAGGCGCTCTACGCGGTGCTCGACGTCGCCTGTGTCGCGATCGAGCTGGAGCTCGACGTGGAAGTGGTCGCCGCGACCTACTTCGCGCTGGCCGGACGGCTCGATCTGCGCTGGGTGGTCGGGGCCATCGCCGGTCTGCCGGCGCGATCGCGCTGGCAGGCGCTCGCAAGAAGCGCGCTGCGAGACGAGTTCGCCCAGGCCGCGACGATGCTCGCGCGCGAGGTGCTTTCGGGAGGGGGCGCGGCCGGCGCGAGCGATGCCGCGATCGGGATCTGGTGCGAACGGCGCGCCCGGGCGCTCGCCCGCTATGGCGACGTGCTGAGCGAGCTGCGCAATGCCGGGGCGGTCGACATGTCGATGCTGTCGCTGCTGCTGCGGGAGCTGCGCGCGCTCGCGTGACCCGCGTGCCGCCCGACGGGCTGCGCGTTCAGTGGTGCAGGATCTTGGAAAGGAACTGCTGGGCGCGTTCGCTGCGCGGCGTGCCGAAGAACTGTTCCTTGTCGTCGTCCTCGACGATCGTGCCCTGGTCCATGAAGATCACGCGGTGGGCGACCTTGCGGGCGAAGCCCATCTCGTGCGTGACGACCATCATCGTCATGCCTTCCTTGGCCAGCTCGACCATGACGTCGAGCACCTCGTTGATCATCTCCGGGTCGAGCGCGGAGGTCGGCTCGTCGAACAGCATGCACACGGGATCCATCGCCAGCGCGCGCGCGATCGCCACCCGCTGCTGCTGGCCACCGGAGATCTGCCCCGGGAACTTGCCGGCGTGCATGCCGATGCCCACGCGCTCGAGCAGCTTCTTCGCACGCTCGCGCGCCTCGTCCGGCTTGCGGCCGAGCACCTTGACCTGGCCGAGCACGACGTTGTCGAGCACCGACATGTGCGGAAACAGCTCGAAGTGCTGGAACACCATGCCGACGCGCGAACGCAGCTTCGGCAGATTCGTGGCGGGGTCATTGACGAGGACGCCATCGACGACGATCTCGCCCTTCTGAAACGGCTCGAGCGCGTTGACGCACTTGATCAGCGTGCTCTTGCCCGAACCCGACGGGCCGCACACGACGATCACCTCGCCCTTGCCGACCTGGGTGCTGCACTCCTTGAGCACCTGGAACTTGCCGTACCACTTGGAGACGGCCCTGATTTCGATCATTGCCATTGACAGACCTCCGGGCTCGTCAGCGGACGATGGCGATGCGCGCCTGCAGCGTGCGCACGTAGCGCGACGCGGCCAGGCTGATGATGAAATAGATCAGCGCGGCGAACAGGTACATCTCGACGAGCCGCCCGTCGCGCTGCGCGACCTTGCTCGCGGCGCCGAGAAAGTCGGTCACCGAGATGACATAGACCAGCGAGGTGTCCTGGAACAGGATGATGGTCTGCGTCAGCAGTACCGGCATCATGTTGCGGAACGCCTGGGGCAGCACCACATGGCGCATCGTCTGCCAGTAATTCAGGCCGATCGCATACCCTGCGAACACCTGGCCACGCGACACCGACTGGATGCCGGCGCGCATGATCTCGCAGTAATAGGCCGCCTCGAACATCGTGAAGGTGATCACGGACGAGGCGATCGCGCCGACCTGCACCGGCCGTGGCGAGCCGGTGATCCACTGCCCGATCCACGGAACGAGGAAGTACAGCCAGAAGATCACCAGCACCAGCGGCAGCGAACGCATCAGGTTCACGTAACCGGAAGCGACGAGCCACAGCGGCCGGAAGCTCGACAGGCGCATCATCGCGAGCAGCGTGCCGAACAGGATGCCGCCGCTCATCGCCAGCAGCGTGAGGCTGGCGGTGAATTTCATGCCCTCGAGGAACAGATACGGCAGCGAGCGCTCGATGACGTCGAGGTCGAAATTGGAAAACATCCGCGATCTCCGTCAGGTCGCCGCGCCGGCGCCGCCGGCTGCGATCAGGCCGGGTACCGCGACCTTGCGCTCCAGCAGCCTCATGCCGAACACGACGACGACGTTGATCAGCAGGTAGATCACGGCTGCCGCGGTGAACGCCTCGAATACCTGGAACGAGAATTCCTGCATCGAGCGGGCGCGAGCGGTGACTTCCATCAGCCCGATCGTCAATGCCACCGAACTGTTCTTGATGATGTTCAGGAATTCGGAGGTCAGCGGCGGCAGCACGATGCGGAAGGCTTCCGGCAGCAGCACGTAGCGGTAGGTCTGCAGCGGGGTCAGCCCGAGCGCACGGCCCGCCATTGCCTGCCCGCGCGGCAGCGACTGTATCCCTGCGCGCACCTGCTCGGCGACCCGCGCCGAGGTGTAGAAGCCCAGGCACAGCACCGCGTTGAAGAAAGCCGCGTTGCCGAGCTGCTTCAGCCAGATGCCGAAGTCATGCGGCACCAGCTCGGGAAGCACGAAGTACCACAGGAACATCTGCACCAGCAGCGGAATGTTGCGGAAGATCTCGACATAGACGCTGGCGGCACGCACCGCGGCGCGCAGCGTCGTCGTGCGCATGACCCCGACCACGGAACCCGCGGCCAGCGCGATCGCCCATGCCAGCAGCGAGGTCGCGAGCGTCCAGCCCAGCCCGGAGATCATCATGTCCAGGTAGGTGCCCTGGCCATCGGGCGACATCGCCCAGAAGATCTTCCAGTTCCAGTTGTAATTCACGTCAGGATGCCCGAGCGGCGATCCGACCCGCGACGGGAAACGCACCCGCGCCGTGGCATCCGTCGCGCCGCGGGTGCGATCCGATTCCGTACGGGGCAGGCGCCCCGTACGCGCTGCATCACTTATAGACCGCCGGATCGCCCGAGTCGGTCGGGTGCGCGACGACCTTCTTGAACGCGGCACCCATCGGCACGCCCATCACGACGCCCTTCGGCGGGATCGGCTTCAGGAACCACTTGTCGTAGATCGCGGTGATCGCGCCGCTCTTGTACGTGTTGATCATCGCATCATCGACGACCTTCTTGAACTGCGGATCGTCGCGCCTGAGCATGATGCCGTAGGGTTCCACCGACAGCGCATCGTCCGAGATCGTGTAGGCCGCGGGCGTCTTGGAACCTGCGACCAGGCCGTAGAGCAGGATGTCGTCCATGACGAAGGCGCTGGCGCGGCCCGTTTCCACCATCAGGAAGGCCTCTGCGTGATCCTTCGCCGCGAGGATGTTGATGCCGAGATTCATCTGGCCGTTCAGTTGGGTGATCTGCTTCATGTTGGTGGTGCCGGACGTCGAGACGACCGTCTTGCCCTTCAGATCCGTCAGCTTGTGGAGGTTGTCGGCCTTCTTGGCGACGAAGCGGTTGGCCGTCACGAAGTGGGTGATCGTGAACGCGACCTGTTTCTCCCGTTCCAGGTTGTTGGTGGTCGAACCGCATTCCAGATCGACGGTGCCGTTCGCGATCAGCGGAATCCGCGTCGCCGAGGTCACCGGATTGAGCTTGACCTGGAGATTGGCCAGGTTCAGCTTCGCCTTGACCGCATCGACGACGCGCTGGCACAGATCCATCGCGTAGCCGACGACCTGCTGCTTGTCGTCATAGTATGAAAACGGAATCGACGATTCGCGGTGTCCGACCGTGATCGTGCCGAGCTCCTTGATCTTCTTGAGCGTGCCGGTGAGTTCCTCGGCACCCGCCGTGGAGGTCACGGCCAATCCGGCTGCCAGGGCGATTGCGATGGATATGCGTTTCATACGGTCTCCTCCAGTTGGCAAGCTGCCCGCTCGGGACACGGGTCGATGCCCCCGCGCACCGGCACCGCCGCGTCGTTGCCGAAATTCGAACGCGGGCGGCGAGGACATCTCGGTTAGAATGAATTACGTCCATGCGTCCTGCGCACAGGGCGCAGATTATGCCGGATCGGCCAGCGCAACGCAAAGCGGCCGGCCGGGCGAACCCGGGGCGCGCAAAGGCAGGCACGAGGAAGCACGAGGACGCACGATGACGGAAACGCTCGGTATCCTGGGCGGCATGGGGCCTGCGGCGACCGCCGACTTCCTGCGCAAGATCGTCGAGCGCACGCAGGCGCAGCGCGATCAGGATCACATCCCGATCGTGGTCTGTTCGGTCCCCCAGGTTCCGGATCGCAGCGCGGCGATCCTCGACGGCGGTCCGTCGCCGCTGCCGGCGATGCTGCGGGGCGTGCGCACGCTGGAGGCCGCGGGTGCGGCGGCGATCGCGATCGCCTGCAACACGGCCCATTACTGGATCGACGACCTGCAGCGTGCCACCGCGGTGCCGATCCTGCACATCGCCGATGCGGTCGTGCGCGAGCTGGACGCGATCGATCCGCGTCCGCACGGCGTCGGACTCGTCGCCACCCGCGGCACGCTGCACGCGGGCTTCTACCAGCGCCGGCTCGGGGCCGCAGGCCATCGCTGTCTGGCCAGTACGCCGGAGGAGCTCGACGAACTCGTGATGCCGGGCATCGGCCTGGTCAAGGGCGGGAGAATCGACGAGGGCGCACGGTTGCTGCACACCGCCGTGCGGCAGCTCGCCGATCGCGGTGCGCAGGCGGTCGTGCTCGCGTGCACCGAAGTGCCGGTCGCGCTCGACCGGTTGGCCCCGGAATCGCTGCCGGCCTGCGTCGATGCGAGCCTCGCGCTCGCCGATGCGTGCGTCCGGTGGTGGCAGGCGCGGCTGCGGCGCTGACCGGGACGACATGACGGAGTCATCCTGGAACGGTCGCGACGGTGTGCGGCGCATCGTTGCCGCGACGCTCGCCTCGCTCGCCGGCCTGAAGGCGGCCGTGCGCCACGAGGCGGCGTTTCGCCAGGAACTGGCCGCCGCGGCGGTGCTGATTCCCGCGGCATGGCTGCTGCCGGTCGCGGCGCTCGGCAAGGCGTTGATGGTGGCCAGCGTCCTGCTGGTGCTGGTCGTCGAGCTGCTGAACTCCGCGATCGAGGCGGCAGTCGATCGCATCTCGCTCGAACGGCATCCGCTGGCCGGGCGCGCCAAGGATTACGGCAGTGCCGCGGTGTTCCTCGCGCTCGCCAACGCCGTCATCGTGTGGGGTCTGGTGCTGCTGGCATAGCGCCCGCTCGAGGCTCACGCAGGTGGCGGCTCACCGACAGCCACGCGCCGAGCCAGCCCAGCGCCGCCGCAGCCGCGAGCAGTGCCGCCGCATCGCCCGGCGTCGGATCGCGCAGCGTGAAGGCCAGGTTGTACAGGCCCGCCAGCTCGGTCAGCGGCGCGCGCACCGCTTCCAGGCTGCCGAGCACGATCAGGCACGCCACCGCGCCGCCGGCCAGACCCTGCAGCGCGCCGAAGTAACACAACGGCCTGCGGATGAAACCATCGGTCGCACCGAGCAGGCGCGAGAGCTCGATCTCGTCGCGCTGGCCCAGGATCTGCAGGCGGATCGTGTTGAACGTGATCACGACCAGTGCCGTGGCGAGCAGTGCGCCGAGCGCCAGCAGCGCGCCGCGGGCGATCCCGAGCAGTGCGGCGAGCCGCTTCACCCATGCGTTGTCGAGCTGGACATGCTCGACGCCGGGCCACGCCGCGATCGTTTCGCGCAGTTGCGCGAGCGAGCGCTCCGAAGCGTCCGCCGGTTCCACGACGAACGCATCGGGGAAAGGGTTGTGCGGCAGGCTGTCGAGGACCTCCGCGAGCCCCTCGGTCCGGCGAAGGCGCTCGAGGGTTTGCTCGCGCGCGACGAACCGGAAGGATCGCGCGCCCTCGGTGCGCCGCAGCCGCGCCTGGATCCGTGCGGCATCGCCTTTGTCGGCTTCCGTCGCCAGGAACACGCTCAGCTCGGGCCGCCCCGACACGCCGCTGCCCAGCGCGAGCAGGTTGCGCAGCAGCACCTCGCCAGCGGCCGGCAACGCCAGCGCGATGCCGATCACTGCCGCGGCGAGCAGCGTCGACACGGGCGAACCGGCCAGACGCCTGGCCGCACGCCCGAACGCATCGCGATGCTGTGCGAGCCAGTTCCTCATGCGGCCAGAGCGCCCCGGTCGAGCGCGATGCGGCGCGCGTCGCAGGCCGCGAAGACGCTCTCGTCGTGGGTCGCCACGACCACGGTCACGCCGACCTGCCGGAACGATTCGAGCAGCCGGGCGATCTCGCGCGCATGGTCGGCATCGAGATTCGTGGTCGGTTCGTCGGCCACCAGCAGCGCGGGCCGATGCACGATCGCGCGCGCGATGGCCAGTCGCTGCTGTTCGCCCCCGGACAGCGCGACGGGCATTGCGCGGGCGCGCTCGCCCAGGCCGACCTTGTCGAGCGCGGCGCTCACGCGCCGCTGCGCATCGCGCGCCGGATAGCCCGACAGGGCCAGCGGCAGCATGACGTTGTCGAACGCGCTGCGATCGAACAGCAGCTTGTGGTCCTGGAACACCAGTCCGATCCTGCGGCGCAGGTACGGGATCGCGCGGCGTTTCAGGCGCCCGACGTTCTGTCCGGCGACGATCACCTCGCCGCTGCTCGCCCGCTCGATGGCCGGGATGAGCCGCAGCGCCGTGCTCTTGCCCGCGCCGGACCGGCCGGTGACGAGCACCATCTCGCCGGCGGCGATCGAAAAGGAAAGATCGTGCAGTGCCTCGATGCCATCCGGATACCGTTTGCAGACGTGCTCGAAACGGATCATCGGCGCAGCGACGGGGGTCGCACTTCAGGTGCGCGGCGGCGCGAGCAGCGCTTCGACGAATTCGGCCGCATGGAACGGCTGCAGGTCCTCGATGCCCTCGCCCACGCCGATGAAGCGAAGCGGCACCGGCCGCGTGCGGGCGATCGCCGCGAGGACGCCGCCCTTCGCGGTACCGTCGAGCTTCGTGACGATGAGCCCGGTCAGCCCGAGCGCGGCGTCGAAGGCTCGGACCTGGGCCAGCGCGTTCTGGCCGATGTTCGCGTCCAGCACGAGCATCACCTCGTGCGGGCCCGACGGGTCGGCCTTGGCGATGACCCGTTTCACCTTCGCGATCTCCTCCATCAGGTTGAGCTGGGTCGGCAGCCGGCCGGCGGTATCCGCGAGTACGACGTCGATTCCGCGTGCCCTGGCCGCGCTGACGGCGTCGAAGACGACCGCGGCCGGATCGGCATCCTGCTGCGAGATCACGGTGACACCGTTGCGCTCCCCCCAGATCATCAACTGCTCGCGCGCGGCCGCTCGAAAGGTGTCGCCCGCGGCGAGCAGCACCGACTTGCCCTCGCGGCGAAATCGCGAGGCAAGCTTGCCGATCGAAGTGGTCTTGCCCGAGCCATTGACGCCGGCCAGCATGATGATGAACGGCTTGTGCCCGTCGACACGCAGGGGCTGTTCGAGCGGCGCCAGCAGTTCCGTGAGCAGCCCGGACAGCGCCTCGTGCAGCCTGGCCGGTTCCTCGATCCGGTCGCGCCGCACGCGCGCCTTCAACTCGTCGAGCAGCCAGGCGGTCGCCTCCACCCCGCAATCGGCGGCGAGCAGCGCGGCTTCGAGCTCTTCGAGCAGATCGTCGTCGATGCGGGCGCGGCGGAACAGTCCTGCGATTTTCCCGCCCAGCCGCTCGCGGCTGCGCGACAGTGCACCGCGCAGCCTGTCCGTCCATGCGGCCGGCGCAGCCGCGGTCGGATCGCGATCGGCGGACTTCTTGAGGAAACCAAACATGGGGATCGGCACTCTCACGCGCGGCGGCGTGCAAAAGCCGCTAAGATGCGGGCCGCCACGACCGAAGGATTCTACCAAATGCGACACCTGAGCATGCCGACGATGACGAATCTCGCGCGCGCCGCCGCATGGCTCGTGGCGGCGCTCGCAGCCGCCACGGCAAGCGGTGCCGACACCTACGAGAAGACGCTTGCCAACGGCATGCGCGTCATCGTCAGGGAGGACCACCGGGCGCCGGTCGCGGTGCACATGGTCTGGTATCGCGTCGGTGCGATGGACGAGACCGAGTCGGCCCTGGGCGTCGCCCATGTCCTCGAACACATGATGTTCAAGGGGACCAAGAAACTCAAGCCGGGCGAGTTCTCCGCGCGGGTCGCGGCGGCCGGCGGGCGCGACAATGCCTTCACCAGCCACGATTACACCGCCTATTTCCAGATCGTCCCGAAGGAGCGGCTGCCGCAGATGATGGCGATCGAGGCCGACCGGATGGCGAACCTCAGGCTCGACGCCAGCGAATTCGCCTCCGAGGTCAAGGTCGTCATGGAGGAGAGAAGGCTGCGCACCGACGACGAGCCGGCGGGGCTGGTCTACGAGTCGCTGATGGCCACCGCGTTCCAGGCGCATCCCTACCGCCGGCCGATCATCGGCTGGATGAACGATCTGCAGGTCATGACGGTGGCCGATGCGCGCGACTGGTACCGGCGCTGGTACGTACCGAACAATGCCTACCTCGTCGTCGTCGGCGACGTCGACCACGAGCAGGTGTTCCGGCTGGCCGGCAAGACCTACGGCCGCATTGCGAAGCGCGCGCTGCCGGCGCGCAAACCGCCGGCCGAGCCGCCGCAGACCGGTCCGCGCCGGGTGACGGTGAAGGCGCCCGCGAAGCTGCCCTACCTCGCGATGGGCTACAAGGTACCGGTGCTGCGCGATGCCGAGAAGGACCGCGAACCCTACGCGATCGAGGTGCTCGCCGGTGTGCTCGACGGGCATGACGCCGCTCGGCTTTCGAAGAACCTCGTGCGCGGGCAGAAGGTGGCGGTGTCGGCCGGTGCGAGCTATGACGAGAGCGTACGCGGGGAATCCCTGTTCATCCTGGACGGTTCGCCGGTCGAGGGACGTTCCGTGGACGATCTGCAGGCCGCGTTGCGCGCCGAGATCGAGCGCATCAAGCAGGAAGGCGTTCCGGAGGACGAACTCAGGCGCGTCAAGAACCAGGCGATCGCCGCACGGATCTACCGGCGGGATTCGATGATGGCGCAGGCCATGGACATCGGCCGCACGGAGGCGAGCGGCCACTCGTGGCGCGACATCGACCGGATGCTCGAGAAGATTCGCGCGGTCAGCGCCGACGAGGTGAAGGCGGTGGCCCGCAAATACCTGGTCGAGGACGGACTGACGATCGCGACGCTCGATCCTCAGCCTCTGCCCGCGGCGCCCCGGCGTGCCGCACCATCGGCCGGCAGGCACTGAAAGGGGATGCCACGCATGGAAAAGTTCGCACGGCTCGCGCTGGCGCTGTGCTGCCTGATCGGCGCCCTCGCCGCGCAGGCCGCCGTGAAGATCGAGCACTGGACGGACCGATCGGGTGCCGAGGTGTATTTCGTCGAGAGCCACGGTCTGCCCATCCTCGATGTCCAGATCGATTTCTCCGCCGGCACCGCCTACGACCCCGCCGAACGCAAGGGGCTGGCAGCGCTGACGCGGCGCCTGATGGAGACGGGGGCCGCCGGGATCGACGAGGAGCGTCTCGCCGCGCAGCTCGCCGACAGCGCCGCGCACCTTTCCGGATCGACCCGCCGCGATCGCTCGGGTTTCTCGTTGCGCACGCTCTCGTCGCAGGCGGAGCGAGAAGCGGCGCTGGCGGTGCTTCGCTCCGTGCTCCAGCAGCCGGACTTTCCGGCCGCGGCGCTCGAACGGGAGCGCGCGCGCATGATCGCGGGGATCGAGCAAGGCGACACCCGGCCCGACGAGATCGCGGCGAAGCGGTTCAACCGGGAGATCTTTCCGGACCATCCCTACGGCTACAGCCCGACGGCGCAAACGGTGGCGGCGATCTCGCGCGAGGACGTGGTCGCCTTCCACCGCACCCATTTCTCGGCGCGGGAAGCGGTCGTGTCGATCGTGGGAGACGTCAGCCGCGCGCAGGCCGAAGCGATCGCGCAGCGGCTCACGGCCGGATTGCCCGAAGGCGGCGCGGCGCACGAACTGCCCGCGCAGCGGGCTCCGCAGCGCAAGACCATCCGCATCGACCATCCCGCCACCCAATGCCACGTCTATGTCGGGCTGCCGGGCATGAAGCGCGACGACCCGGACTATTTTCCGTTGCTGGTCGGCAACTACATCCTGGGCGGCGGCGGCTTCGTGTCGCGGCTGATGCAGGAGGTGCGCGAGAAGCGCGGCTACGCGTACAGCGTGTATAGCTACTTCGTGCCGCTGAAGCAGCCGGGGCCGTTCCAGATCGGTCTTCAGACCAAGCGCGAGCAGGTGGGCGATGCGGTGAAGGTACTGGAAGCGACGCTGACGGAATTTCTCAGGAACGGCCCGAGCGAACGGGAAGTCGAGCGCGCACGCCGGAACATTGCGGACGGCTTCGCGCTGCGCCTGGACAGCAATCGCAAGATCCTGGAATACGTCGCGGCGATCGGCTACTACCGGCTGCCGCTCGATTTCCTCGAGCAGTATCCGCGCCGGGTCCGCGCGGTCACGCGCGAGCAGGTGCGCGAGGCGTTCGCGCGCAGGGTGCGGCCCGAGCATCTCGTCACCGTGATCGTCGGGGGCGGTTCCTGAGCGGCGGCGAACCCGGGCGTGCACCCGTGTCGCACGGCCCGGTCGTGCCGCGGGCTCCGGCAATCCGGACCAGGTCGAGGGTGCGTATCATCGGTGGCGCGTGGCGCGGCCGGATGCTGAAGGTCGCCTGTGTGCAGGGGCTGCGCCCGACGCCGGATCGGGTTCGCGAAACGCTGTTCAACTGGCTCGGACAGCGCCTCGACGGCATGAGCTGTCTCGACCTGTTCGCCGGCAGCGGTGCGCTGGGCATCGAGGCGGCTTCGCGCGGCGCCGCGCACGTGACGCTGGTCGAGCGGGACCGTCGCGCATGGGGCGAGCTGCGGCAGGCGGCGCAGCGGCTCGACCCGCAGCGCCTGGAGGTGCTGCACCTCGATGCGTTACACTATCTGGCCATCTGCCGGCGTCGATATGACATCGTGTTTCTGGATCCGCCCTACGGCGGGGGCTGGATCGAGCGCGTGGCGGCGGCGTTGAGCCGCGTGCTCGCGCCGCACGCGCGCATCTATGCCGAGGCCGAATGTGCGATCACGGTCCCCGGCGGCTGGGAGCTGCTGCGCCAGGCGCGTGCGGGCCGGGTCCATTCACACTTGTTGCGGGCGACAGCACCATGATCAACGGCATCGTCGTGTATCCGGGAACCTTCGATCCGGTCACGCGCGGGCACGAGGACCTCGTGCGGCGCGCATCCGCCATGTTTCCGACGGTGATCGTCGGTGTGGCCGGCTCGCGCACCAAGCAGCCGTTCTTTCCTCTGGACGAGCGCATCGAGATGATGCGGGAGGTCCTGTCGCCGCTGGCGAACGTCGAGGTGCACGGCTTCGAGTGCCTGCTGATGGATTTTCTGCGGCAGCACGGCGCGCGCATCATCCTGCGGGGGTTGCGCGCCGTGTCGGATTTCGAGTACGAATTCCAGATGGCCGGCATGAACCGCAGCCTGCGCCCGGATGTCGAAACGATGTTCCTGACGCCCGCCGACCAGTACATGTTCATCTCCGCGACGATGGTGCGCGAGATCGCGCTGCTCGGAGGGGATGTCGGAAAATTCGTGCATCCGCTCGTGCTCGAAAGGATTGCCCGAAGGGTGAGTATCTTGCAAAAGGAAGGATCCTGAAGATGGCTTTGATGATCACCGACGAGTGCATCAACTGCGATGTGTGCGAGCCGGAATGCCCGAACGGTGCGATCTACCAGGGCGAGGAGATCTACGAGATCGATCCGAACAAGTGCACCGAATGCGTCGGCCATTACGACAAGCCGCAGTGCCGCGAGGTGTGCCCGGTGGACTGCATCCCGGTCAACCCGGACTACGTCGAGACGCACGACCAGTTGATGGCGAAGTTCCTGAAGCTCGCGGCGGTGAAGACCGGCTGAGCCTCATGCCGCGGCCTGCGCCGCAGGCTCCAGCGCGGCGCGCAGCTCGGCTTCGATCCCGTCGAGCTGGGCGATCTGGCGGTCGAGCCCGCACAGCGTTCCATTCAGTTCGCCGATCCTGTCCTCGAGCGTGCCGGCCGCTACCTCGATCCTGCGGACGTTTTCCAGACGCCGCCTGAGCTGGTGCTGGTGCTCGCGCACCTGGGCCTCGATCGGTGCCATCACGCCGCGCAGCCATGCCTCGGCGTCGCGGTTGGCAATGGAAAAGATGCGCCGCGCCTGAATCACGACGGTCTCGAAGAACTTTTCCGTCAGTGCCCGTTTCTCCATCGTCAGGATGCGGAACACCGTGTTGAGGTGGTGATTGAACGCGGTTTCCAGCCGGGCGATCTCCTTCTCGTAACGCGCCGTCGAGAATGGTGCCGGCTCGCCGAGCTTCAGGCCATGCTCGACGGCGAAGCGCCGATACATCGCCCGCAGCATCTGGAAGATCTCGTCGATCTCGCCGGAGGAGGCGCGGAGGGCTTCGCGCAAGGCCTGGAAATATCCGCTCATGGCCGAGCGCAGCCCCAGTGAAAACGTGGCCGAGAGCATCGCCTCGCGGGTGCGCCTGGTTTCCTCGCGCACGGCATCGGGCCCCAGGCGCCGGAACAGCCGGTTGGACAGGTTCGAGAACACGCTGCGCACCGCCTGGTATTGCCGCAATGCGAGGTCGAACTCCTGCTGATCGGATACCGTCCTGCGCGCCAGGTACTCGAGGACGCCGCGGTTCTTGCCGCGCAACCGGGTGAGCTCCGCAAGCTGCTCGGCGGCGCCCGCGTGCCTGGCCTGCAGCAGTTCCCGCACGCCGCGTACGATGATGCCGGCATCATGACGCGCGTCCTGGGTGACCAGCCTGCGCTTGGCGGGGAGCAGTTCGAGGGAGAGCACCTCCTCCAGCCGGGAGATGCGGCTGCGCTCGAGCAGTTGCGCGTCCGGGTGGACCTTGGCGAGCAGCGCCTTCTGGGCAGAGACGGCGAACACGCGGTCGCGATTCACGCCGAGCGTGCGCGCGCATTCGTCGATCTGCCGTCCGATCTCGACGTCGATCTCGGCCTGCGTGCGCAGGCCGTCCCACAGGCCGTCGATCTTGTTCAACACGACGATTCGTGCCTGCGCATCGTCGCCGTTCGCGACGATGTAATTGTGCCATACGGCCAGATCGGTCCGGGTGACCCCGGTGTCGGCGGCGAGAATGAAGACGATCGCCTGGGCACCGGGAAGCAGGGACAGCGTCAGCTCGGGCTCCATGCCGATCGCGTTGAGCCCCGGTGTGTCGAGGATCACCAGCCCCTGCTGCAGCAGCGGGTGCGGGAAATTGATGACGGCATGGCGCCAGCGCGGGACGTGCACCATGCCATGTGAATCAGGACGCAAGCCGGATTCGCCCGCCGGATCGACGGCGAATCCCATGCGCAGCGCTTCCTCGCGCCGGACCGGCCGTTGCTCGCCGACCCGGCTCAATGCGACCTGCATTGCCGAGGCCGATCCCGTGTCGAGCGGAAAGCTACGCCACTCGCGCGGGTGCGCCCGGTATTCGGACAGCGTCATGTGGCTGGCACGTGTGTCGATCGGCAGCAACTCGATTCCCGGCGGCTTCGCGGGATCGAACAGCAGCTCGGTCGGGCACATCGTCGTGCGTCCTGCGCTGGAGGGCAGGACGCGGCCGCCGCAATCGGCGAAGAAGATCGCATTGATCAACTCCGACTTGCCGCGGGAAAACTCGGCGACGAAGGCGACCGCCAGGCGATCTGCATTCAGTTGCTGCTGCAGTCGTTCGAGCTGAGCCTGCGGGCCGACGTCCAGCAGGTCGTTTTCCTCCATCCACGAGCGAAGGCGACCGAGGCGCGAAGCAAGGCACGCGCGCCATTCGCTGTAGGCGGAAAACTGCTGAACGAGGCTCATGGTTGCAACGGCTACGACGGCCCGGCGCGAAACTTTACCACGATGCGGGCGCCATCCGGCGCATGCCGGATGCATCGCATCCGCGCCCGGCGATCAACGCTGGCAGCGCGGGCAATGAAAGCTGGAACGCTGGCCCAGGCGTGTCACCCGTATCCGCGTACCGCAGACGCGGCACGGCTCGCCGGCTCGCCCGTAGACCTGGTGCTGCAACTGGAAGCAGCCGGGATGGCCGGCCGAATCGACGTAATCGCGCAGGCTGCTGCCGCCTGCGGCGATCGCCGCGCGCAGTGTTTCGCGCACCGCCTCGACCAGCCGCCGGCAGCGCACCGGCGAGAGCCGTCCGGCCGGCGTGTCGGGGCGTATCCCTGCGCGGAACAGGCTTTCCGCGGCATACACGTTTCCGATCCCTGCGATCAGATGGCTGTCCATCAGCACCGGCTTGATCGCGGCGCTGCGCCCTCTCGTGGCGCCGTACAGCCATCGTGCGCTGAAGGCATCGCCGAGCGGCTCGACACCCAGTCTTGCCACGAGCGGATGTCCGGCGGGATCTCCCGTCACCCACAGCATCCGTGCGAACCGGCGCGGATCGCGCAGCCGCATCGAAACGGGGCCGAACACGATCTCGACGCGCTCGTGGCGATCATGCGGCGAGCCCGGCGAGGCGAGCCCGAGGCTGCCCGACATGCCGAGGTGCGCGAGCAACGTGCCCGTGCCGAATGCGAACAGCAGGTACTTCCCCCGGCGTTCGACGCCGGCCAGCGTCTGTCCGGCGAGCTCGCTCGCGAGCTCCGCAGGGACCGGCAGGCGCAGTCGGCCGTCGCGGATCGAGACGGCGCTCACCGAAGCGCCGGCGAGCGCCGCATGCAGGCCGCGGCAGGTGATTTCCACTTCGGGCAATTCGGGCATGGCGGGCGCCGGTGGGGGATACGCAGTGTCACGAGTTTCGCTGTCACGCGTTTCGCTTGCCGCGACGCGGCGAACCCTCTAACATCGACTGAACCGGATTGTATTTCAACGTTCGAACCACCGTGACCTCCACATTTCGAGCCTTGCGGGCGGCCCGCGCGTGGGTACTCGTCCCGATTGCCGTCGGGGCCTGTGCGCAGGTGCCCGCGCCGGTGGCCGGCGCGCCGGCCGTTGCGGCGCCCGCCGCCGCCGAGCCGGACGTCGAGCACGGCGTCGAGGCCGCGCAGCGCACACCCCGGCGCGCCGAACCCCTGCCCGCCCGCGAGCTGACCGGGCAGATCCTGTACCAGCTTCTGCTGGCCGAGATCTCCGGGCGGCGCGGCAACCTGCCGCTCGCGGTGACGGCGTATCTCGATCTGGCCGAAAAGACCCGCGATCCCAGGATCGCCCGCCGCGCGGCCGAAATGGCGCATTTCGCGCAGCGTCCGGAAATCGCCCTGCAGGCCGCGCGGCTGTGGCTGGACATCGATCCCCAGTCGCTTCCGGCGCGCCACGTGATGGTCGGCCTGCTGGCGGCACAAAACCGATACGACGAGCTCTCCGAACATGCTGCCGTACTGCTCGCGCAGGACGAGGCGGCCGTGCCGCGGACGCTGCTCCAGCTCAATCGCCTGTTCGAACGCCTGGCCGATCGCGCCGCCGCGAGAAGCCTGGTCGATCGGCTGACGGTGCCCTACCTCGAGCGCCCCGAGGCGCATCTCGCGCGCGCCCAGGCTGCTTACGCCGCCGACGACATGGCAGGCGCCTATTCCGAAGCCGGCGAGGCGCTTCGGCGATCGTCGCAAGCTCGCTAGGCAGCGCTGCTGCGCGCGCAGGCGCGGCTCAAGGAATCTCCCGCAGAGGCGCTTGCCGGCCTCGCCGATTTTCTGACCGCACATCCCAAGGCACGCGAGGTGCGGCTGGCCTACGCGCGGCTGCTGACCGCCGAGAAGCGTTATCCGCAGGCACGCGAACAATTCCAGAGGCTGCTCGCCGATTTTCCGGACAATAACGACGTGCTGTTCGCGGTCGGCGTGCTGTCGTTCCAGCTCGACGACCCTGCGGCGGCGCAGACCGCTTTCCAGCGATTGACCGAGAAGCGCTTCGCACAGCGCGATACGGTGTTGATGTACCTGGGCCAGATCGCCGAGAACGGAAAGCGCTATGACGATGCGCTGGGCTGGTACGCGGCGGTGGGTGCGGGCCCGCAATATCTGCCGGCACACATCCGGTATGCGGAGGTGCTGGCCCGGCAGGGCAGGCTGGAGCAGGCACGCGCGCACCTGCGCGAGTTGTCGGCGCCCGGCAACCAGGAGCGGGTCCAGTTGCTGCTGGCGGAGGCGCAGTTGCTGCGCAGCGCAGGACAGTTTCGCGAAGCGTTCGATGTGCTCGATGCGGCATTGCTCACGCATCCGAATCAGACCGAACTGCTCTACGAGTCCGCACTGCTCGCGGAACGGATCGGCCGCAACGATGTGCTGGAGGCGAACCTGCGCGCGGTGATCCGGATCAAGCCGGAATACGCGCATGCCTACAACGCGCTCGGATATTCGCTCGCGGAGCGCAACGAACGGCTCGACGAGGCGAAAACGCTGATCGCGAAGGCGCTGTCGCTCGCGCCCAACGACCCCTTCATCCTCGACAGCATGGGCTGGGTGCTGTTCCGAACCGGAGATCTCGCCGGAGCGATCGAGAATCTCGAACGGGCCTGGAAGCTGCGCGCCGACCCGGAGATCGCCGCGCACCTGGGCGAAGTGCTGTGGAGCGCGGGCCGGCGAGACGAAGCGACGCGTACCTTGCGCGAGGCCGAACGCACCCATCCCGGCAACGAGGCCGTGACCGCCGTCATCAAGCGTTTTCTGCATTGAACCCGGATCATCCGATTGGCGGCCCTGCGGGCCTGCGCGCGCGCCGGCGGCCGTCTTGCGGCGCCTCGTCGAGCGTGCTTCGCGCCCACGGCCGCGGCGATGGGCGCGTCGCCCGTGCGCCGATACCATAATTTCCTTTTTAGCCATCCTCGCGCGTGCGAAGGGACGATCGGGGTTGATGCGCGTGCGATTCGCGTGGCTGGCAGCGGTGGCGTTGCTCGCCGCCGGTTGCGCGTCCGTGCCCGAGCCGGCGCCGCTCGTGAGGCCGGACCGGGCGGGGATCGAGCGCTTCGTGCTCGATGGGCGAATCGCGGTTCGCGGTGCCGGACAGGCATTCACGGCCCGCGTGTCGTGGCGCCATGAGGCGGCAAGCGACGAGATCGTCGTGAGCTCGCCATTCGGCCCCGTGATCGCGCAACTCACCGGGGATGCCGCCGGCGCGCGCCTCGAAACGGCCGAGCGCGGAACCGTCCTCGCCAGTGGCATCGAGGAGCTCGGCCGGGAAGTGTTCGGCTTCGATCTGCCGCTGCGCGCGCTGCCCGGCTGGGTGCTGGGACGCGGCGGCCGTGAAGCCGGCTCGATCGAGCTCGACGAGCGCTCCCGCATCGTGCGCCTCGTGGAGCGGGGCTGGAGCGTCGACTACCCGGAATACGAGAGCGGCGATCCGCACGCGCTGCCCCGTCGCATCCACGTGCAGCGCGGCGAGGTCGAGGTGCGGCTTGCCGTGGAGCGCTGGGAGCTGGCGCAATGAGCGGCTGGGAACGGGACTTCCCGGCGCCGGCGAAGTTGAACCTGTTCCTTCACGTCGTCGGCCGGCGGCCGGACGGCTACCATCTTCTGCAAACGGCGCTGCGCCTGCTCGATCGCGGCGACACCCTGCGCTTTTCCCCCGGCGCAGCAGGGGAAATCCGGCTGCTCGATCCGCTGCCCGGCGTCGATTGCGAGGACGATCTGGCGGTTCGTGCGGCCGCGCTGCTGATGCGCGAGGCCGGGCGCGGCGAGCTCGGCGTCGTGATTCGCCGGATCAAGCGCCTGCCGGCGGGCGGCGGTCTGGGCGGGGGGAGTTCGGATGCGGCCACCGTGCTGATGGCATTGAACCGCCTGTGGGGCATCGGCTGGTCGAGCGAGCGGCTGCAGGGGCTCGCGCTGCGTCTGGGCGCGGACGTGCCCTTTTTCGTCTTCGGTGAAAGCGCGCTGGGGGAAGGCGTGGGCGAGCGGCTTCGTCCGCTCGCGTTGCCGCCGGCGTGGTACCTCGTCATCGAGCCGCCGGTCGCGGTTTCGACCGCTGCGGTATTCGCCGATCCGGGTTTGACACGCAATTCGAATCCCATCACAATGTCGCCCTTTTCAGCGGCTTGGGGTCGCAACGACCTGCAATCCGTGGTGTGCGCCCGTTACCCGGAAGTGCGCAGCGCCTTGGAGTGGCTGGCGCGCTACGGGCAGGCGCGGATGAGCGGATCGGGTGCCTGCGTGTTCGCGGAGTTTCCGGATGAAGCGAAGGCCCGCGCGGCGCTGGCCGGGTTGCCGGAGGACTGGCGCGGCTGGGTTGCAAGAGGTCTGGACCGCCATCCGTTGCGCGACTGGGCGTTTTAGAGTTGCCCGCTGGGGAGTCGCCAAGCTGGTCCAAGGCACCGGATTTTGATTCCGGCATTCGTAGGTTCGAATCCTACCTCCCCAGCCAACGGATTTCCGACGCAGCCCGCGCCCGACCGAAGCGACGGTCCACGGCGGCGCATGAGCGCGCCGTGCCCGTGCGGGACGATGCGATAGACGAGGGATTCGATGGCGTACGAACGGCTGATGGTGTTCACCGGAAACGCCAATCCCAAGCTCGCGGCGGATGTGGCGAGGCGGCTGAACCTGTCGCTCGGCCGCGCGAAGGTCGGTCGTTTCTCGGACGGCGAGGTGATGGTCGAAATCCTCGAGAACGTCCGCGGCTGCGATGTCTTCATCCTGCAGTCGACCTGTGCGCCGACCAACGACAACCTGATGGAACTGATGATCATGGCCGACGCGCTCAAGCGATCGAGCGCCGGGCGCATCACCGCGACGATCCCGTATTTCGGATACTCGCGGCAGGACCGCCGGCCGCGTTCCGCGCGCGTCGCGATCACCGCCAAGGTCGTCGCGAACATGCTCCAGTCGGTCGGCGTGTCGCGCGTGCTCACGGTCGATCTGCATGCCGATCAGGTGCAGGGGTTTTTCGACATCCCGGTCGACAACATCTACGGCACGCCCATCCTGCTGGGCGACGTCTGGAGACGGAACTACGACGGATTGATCGTCGTGTCGCCGGACGTCGGCGGCGTGGTGCGCGCGCGGGCACTGGCGAAACGGCTCGAGTGCGACCTGGCGATCATCGACAAGCGCAGGCCGCGCCCCAATGTGTCGGAGGTCATGAACGTCATCGGCGACGTCGGCGGGCGCAGCTGCATCATCATGGATGACATCGTCGATACCGCCAACACGCTGTGCAATGCCGCCCAGGCGCTGAAGGCGCAGGGTGCGAACCGCGTGCTCGCCTATTGCACGCACCCGGTGCTCTCGGGGCCGTCGGTGCAGCGGATCACGGAGTCGCAGCTCGACGAGCTGGTCGTGACGGACACGATCCCGCTGCACGAGGCGGCGGCGGCCTGCCCGAAGATCCGGCAGATCTCGATTGCGGAACTGCTTGCCGAAACCATCCTGCGCGTGTCGCGGGAGGAATCGGTCAGTTCGCTGTTCGTGGAGTAGTGCGCGCGGGGCACGGGTCTCGCGCGTTGTCGATGTCGGCCGCCTGGTCGCGGGCGGCCTTTTCCGGGAGTCAGAGATGAAAATCGAATTCAGTGCTGTCAGCCGCGATGCGCAGGGCACGGGTGCGAGCCGCCGCCTGCGTCGCACCGGAAAGGTTCCGGGCATCCTCTATGGAGGCACCGAGCCGCCGCAGCCGATCGCCCTCGATCACAAGGAATTGTGGTTTGCGCTCAAGCGCGAGGCGTTCCATTCGTCGGTGCTGACGATGAACGTCGAAGGTGCGACCACTCAGGCGCTGCTGCGCGACGTGCAGATGCATCCCTTCAAGCCGCAGATCCTGCACGTCGATTTCCAGCGTGTCGATCCGAACCGCAAGATCCACGTGCGCGTGCCGCTGCATTTCGTCAATGCGGAACGCTCGCCGGGCGTGAAGGAACGCGGAGGGATCGCCTCGCACATCATCAGCGAGCTCGACATCTCCTGCCTGCCGGCCAACCTGCCGGAGTATATCGTCGCGGACCTCGCGAATCTCGACGCCGGAGCCCCGCTGCACCTGTCCGACATCGCCATGCCCGAGGGAGTCGAAGCGGTATCGCGCGCCGACAATCCGGTGGTCGCATCGATCCTGCTGCCGCAAAGCGAACCGGTCGCCGAGGAGGAAGCCCCGGCCGCTGCCGCACCCGCCGCCGAGGGCGCTGCGGCGCCCGCCGACGGAGCGGCCCCCGCGAAGGAGCCGGAGAAGAAATAACCGCGCCGCGGCGCATCCCTGCGCATCCGGCTGGCGGACCGGGCCGGTCGGGCCGGGGTGTGCGGCGCCGGCGAACCCGTGCGGATGTCTCGGCGCACCATGGTTGCTCCCCGCCTCGTGGTCGGTCTCGGCAATCCCGGCGAGGAATACGCCGCGACCCGGCACAACTGCGGATTCTGGCTCGCGCAGCGCCTGGCGGACACGCTCGGCCTTGCGCTGGTGCGGGAAGCCCGCTTCCATGGGCACGCCGCGCATCTCAGGCAACCGGATCTGTGGCTGCTGCTGCCGCACACCTACATGAACGAGTCGGGCCGCGCAGTCGGGGCGGCGGCGCGATTCTTCCGGATTCCGCCCGAGGCCGTGCTCGTGCTGCACGATGATCTCGATCTCGAACCGGGTGTGCTGCGGCTGAAGTTCGGGGGCGGTTCGGGCGGGCACAACGGGCTCAAGGACATCGTCGCGCATCTGGGCAGTGCGCAGTTCTGGCGGCTGCGCATCGGCATCGGGCATCCGGGAAATCGCGACGAGGTCATCGACTACGTGCTCAGGCCGCCCCGCGTCGGGGAACGCACGGCGATCGACGGCGCACTGGAGCGGGCCGCGGCCGCCTGGCCGCTGCTGGCCGCGGGCGCCTGGCCGCTGGCGATGCAGAAACTCAATGCGCGCCCGCCGGCGCGCGACGACACTCCTGCCGGCGGCACACCGCCGGGCGCAATCGCAATCTGAGCAGCGGCACGCGCCGGTTCGCGCCGTCCCCGAGGAAACGCTTATGAGCTTGGCATGCGGTATCGTCGGCCTGCCCAACGTCGGCAAGTCGACGCTGTTCAACGCCCTGACCCGGGCCGGCATCTCGGCCGAGAACTATCCCTTCTGTACGATCGAACCGAACGTCGGCGTGGTCGAGGTGCCCGATGCGAGGCTCGCGCAGCTCGCCGCGATCGACCGCCCCGCCCGGGTGATCGCGGCCACCGTCGAGTTCGTCGATATCGCCGGCCTCGTCGCGGGCGCGTCGAAGGGAGAGGGCCTCGGCAACCAGTTCCTCGCGAACATCCGCGAGACCGACGCGATCGTGCATGTCGTGCGCTGTTTCGCCGACGAGAACGTCGTGCATGTGACGGGCAGCGTCGATCCCGTCTCGGACATCGGGACCATCGACACCGAACTGGCGCTGGCCGATCTGGCCACCGTCGAGACCGCACTCGCGAGGTACCGCAAGCCGGCGCAGGCGGGAGACAAGCCCGCGCGCGTGCTGGTCTCGCTGCTGGAACGCTCGTATGCCCAGCTCGACCAGGCGCGGCCGGTGCGTGCGCTCGACCTGTCGCGCGAAGAGCGCGCGCTACTCAAACCGTTGTGCCTGATCACGGCCAAGCCGGTGCTCTACGTCGCGAACGTCGCCGAGGACGGGTTCCGGAACAACCCCTACCTCGATGCCGTGCGGCGACGTGCCGAAGCCGAAGGCGCGCCGGTGGTGGCGCTGTGTGCCAGGCTGGAAGCGGAGATCGTCGATCTCGACGACGCCGAAAAGAAGGTCTTCCTTGCCGACATGGGCCTGGAGGAGCCGGGGCTGAACCGGATGATCCGCGCCGCATACCGCTTGCTGGGACTGCAAACGTTCTTCACCTCCGGCCCGAAGGAAACGCGCGCCTGGACGATCCACGCCGGGGATAGCGCACCGCAGGCCGCCGGGGTGATACACACCGACTTCGAGCGCGGTTTCATCCGCGCGGAGGTGATCGCCTTCGCGGACTACCTCGCGTGCGGCGGCGAGCATGGCGCGAAGGACAAGGGCCGGATGCGCCTGGAAGGCAGGGAGTACGTCGTGCGCGATGGCGATGTCATGCACTTCCGGTTCAACGTCTAAACACGCACGGCCCGGCACTCGCCTCGCCGGCGGTGTACTGGCGCTGGGGGCGGCCCTGATGCTGAGCGCATGCCTGCCGGTGCCCGTCAGCGTGCCGCCCCGGATGTCACCGCACTACCTTGGCCCGCACAAGTGGGAGTCCAACCTGGGTTGCGGGTTCAAGCACGAGCATCTCGTGGTGGAAGGACCCGACGGGCTGCGCATGGGCCTCACGCCGCGGCTGGTGGCCGAACCGGCCGCTCTGGTGCTGGACCTCGTGTATTCCTCTTCGAGCAGGCGGCCGCTGCGTGTCGAGGCCGCCAGGCTGAGATCGACGCACATGCAACAGGCCCAGACACGCTGGCTGGCGCTGACGCCCAGGACATTGCTCACCGCGTGGATCCTGGAGTTCGAAGTGCGCATCTCGCCGCTGCCGGCGGGCACGCTGCGCGTGACGCCGCCTCCGGTTTGGCTGGGCGACGAGATGTGGCAGCCGGGCGAGGTGGAATTGCGCCCCCAACCCGCCTCCGTCGCTGTGCTCCCCTTCAACTGCTGAAGGGTCGAACGCACCCGTACCGGTGTACACCGCTGCATTGCTGCCGTCGGACCACGACGGCGCATCGCCCTCGCGCACCGGCGGCAGCGAAGTGTGGCGCGCTACGCCGTTGCATGGCGAGCGCAGCGCCGGCACGGGGCGAGTCCGCCCGGGTGGCGGCTGTCCGCCGTCATCGCGGTGCAAGGCAAGCTCATCGAGCCGGCGCAGCGGCCGGTGCCGGCGTCGCCGCCGTGCCGGTGTCGCCGAAGACGTAGCTTTCCATCGACAGCGTGCCGTGCGTCATGCCACCGTCGAGGATTTCCACTGCCGTGTTTTCGCCCGCGGCCGCTGCGGCAAACGGCAGTGGCAGGTAGTGATCGGCGGTCGGATGCGCGCGGCGTGCGTGCGGTGCGGCGCTTCGGTAATCGAGTA
Organism: Rhodocyclales bacterium; assembly: GCA_037440385.1. GTDB lineage: Bacteria > Pseudomonadota > Gammaproteobacteria > Burkholderiales > Rhodocyclaceae > CG2-30-68-42. The sequence continues at coordinate 31,862 of JBBIUI010000017.1, forward strand.
ACGCCTTGCGGTCGCCGCGCAGCAGCGCATCGCGCACCCAGTCGACGAACAGCGATGCGTAGCCCGCATCGACGCGGCCGCGCTCCAGCCTGAACTCCGCCAGATTGTGTGTCAGGCTTCCCGAGCCCATGATGAGGATGCCCTCCTCGGCCAGCGGCGCGAGCACACTGCCCAGCTGCCAGGCGCCGGCGGGGTCGAGCCCGGCCGGCATGGACAGCGGCACGACCGGCACGTCCGCGCCCGGGTACAGGTGCATCAGCGGAACCCACACACCGTGGTCCAGTCCGCGCCCCGGATCGAGGCGAACGCTGCGTCCGGCGGCTTCGAGCAGCCCGCGGGCGGCGAGGGCGACGTCCGGGGCACCCGGCGCCGGGTACTGCAACGCGTAGAGCCCGGAGGGAAAGCCGCCGAAGTCGTGTATCGTCCCCGGCCTGGTATCGGTCCCGAGCGTGAGCTCCGCCGTCATCCAGTGCGCAGAGAGCACGAGGACGGCCCGCGGCTTGCTGAGCCGCCTGCCGAGTCCGGCGAGCAGCGCTGCGGCGCGGCTGTGCTCCAGCGCGAAGGTCGGAGCCCCGTGTGAAACGAAAAGGGAAGGCAGGCGCGGCATGTTCGTCCTCCTGGAACGGTGGCACGGTGGCGCCGATCCGTCGCCGATTCGGCGCGAGTGTAGCGCCTCATCGGTGCCGGATCCGTTTTCCGGTTCGGCCTATGCTCATGGGATCCGTTGGCGCGGCGAGGATTCCCGATTCCGCCGCCGGACCTTTCGGTCGGGGCTTGCGCCGGTCCCGCCGGGGTTCGTACCGTCGCCGGTGCGGCATCGAAGCGCAAACCCGCCCTCGGCGCGGACAGCTGGACGACCGCCCCCGTCGTCTCGACGCAGATGCGGCGACGTGAAGCGCGCGCGAGAACGTCGCATCGCCGGGATGCCGGCGGAGCGGCCTCCCGTCGATCGGCACGGCGCCGTCGCCGCGGTTTGCCGTCGGGCGACGTCCCCGTCAGGCATCCTCACGCACGAGCCGGATGTCGACCTCCCGCTCGACATACTTCCATTCCTCGGTGGCCCGCAACGCGGCAAGCAGTTTGTCGAACGCCGTCTCATCATCCGGCGCGTACTCGAACCAGGCGAGGAAATCGAACGGCTCGTTTTCCGAGAGATCGCGGCAGTGATGGAGCCTTCGCGCCAATGCGGGAAAATGCTGGAGTCCAAGTCGCGCATGCTTCGACCGGTCTTCGAAGATGCGCTGGCGTTCGGCCTGTGGGAGTGCCCACCATGTCGCATTCTTGCGGATCGGGAGCAGCGCCGCGCGCGTAGCCTCCGGGCGTCCGAGCGCCGGCTGGCGGGCCAGCAGCTCGGTCCGTTCTTGCTCGCGAACCGCATACCGCTCGTTGCTGGTGATTCCGCGAAGGATCCAGTCCGCATGCCGATCGGATGGAATCTCCGAGCCAGAAGCGATGGCTATCTTTCTCGCCGCAGGCAGGGGCTCTCCAACCATTGCTTCCATTTTGACGATGCGCCAGGGGCCTGTGTCGCCACCCATGAATGAAAGCAATCGCGTGGACATAGCATTTCTCCTCTGATTTCCATCCCCGTGGACGCGCACCAGCGTGCGCTT
>JBBIUI010000018.1:0-32960 GCA_037440385.1 Rhodocyclales bacterium
CGGATAAACAACTCATGCACCTTCTGGTGTGGCTTTAGAAACGGATAGCCGGCCTGCTCCATCATCGCCTCTTCGAAACCGAAGTGCGACTGAGTGTAATCGACCGTCTGCTCGATCACCTCACCGACGGCGGCCTTGTCGTTACCCTGTTTCGCAACCTCCAACTGATTGATGTAAGACACGATGCGCTGATGTTGACGGTCGATGACCTCTATGCCCGTATCGAGTTTCGGGTCCCATAGGATGGCCATGTTCACTCTCCTTTCTCAACCCTTTCCTCCGTTGATTCTGGACTACATCCAATTGATGGGCCCGCCGGCAAACCGCCGAACTCGTATCAAGGCGGCCACTTTAAAAACATGATACCTCATCTTCCTGTCATCATAGTCCGCACATTCCCGAAGCCAGCCTCGCGCCGGCTTTATTCATGGCCGGCCAGGACGCACTATTGGCGCGGATTCGCGCGACGCTGCGCTGGCTGGCGAAGCGGCAGTGGGCGTGCATTTCTGCGCGCAGGAATCCTCTCTTTTCTCCATGCGACCGGTGGCCGGCCGCGGTTCGCCCGGTACGGCAAAACGACTTCTGCGCGCAAAGTCGCGCAGCACGGTCGGCATCCGGGCCTTCCGTCGAACTGGACCGTGTTCAGAAACCACGCATCCCCCGATGCCCGGCGCCACCTCGAAAAGCCTGTCGTGCATGTCTCGCCTCGCGTCCATCGGATCGAATGGGTCGGCATGCAGCGTTCGACCCGCCTGCCGCGCATCGCCCGGGCTACAATGCCGCGCATCCGGGAAGATCAAGAGCGTCCGTCCGGCGCCGGCCTCGGCTCGCTGCGCCCGGGTGGCTGTCCTGGATAGCGGGATTACGGCACCGGGAATGCGACAGCGCCAAACGGAGATCGCGCCCCGACATGCGAGCATGATGTCCAGACCAGACGCTTTCGGCTCGCCCGGAGCCGGCATTTCCCGCTGGCTGCACGGCGAATGGAGCCTGCTGCGATTCGCCGCGCTGACGCTGGCGGTCGCGCTCTCCCCCTCGGTGTGGGACGCTCGGTCGCGCAGGGCCGCGGCGCAGGCGATTTGCCGGGCCGTCTGGCGGGTGTTGCCGGGCTACCTGCTTGCGAGCGCGCTCGTCACCGCCGCGCTGACGCGCATCGTCGCGGTGACCGCGGACAGCTATGGCCTGTCGCACCTCGCACTCGAGGCCGTCGTGCGAGTGTTCGTCATCGAGCTGCTGCCACTGGCCGCGGCGCTGTTCGTCGCCGCGCGCTCCGGCCTCGATGCCGTGGCGCGGCTGGCACCGTCGCCGGCGCCGGGGGGCGCGTTGCGCGCGCCGGCGCTGGCGCAGATCGTGCCGGTCGTGGCGGGCAACACGCTGGCACTGCTCACGCTGATCGTGTTGAGCGGCATGCTGGCGATGGTGGTCGCCTACCTCGTGATCTACGGCTTCAGTCCGTGGGCACTGGCCGAGTTCACACGCCTCGTCGCCCGCATGTTCGATCCGGTCACGGCGCCCATACTGGCGTTCAAGGCGGTATCGTTCGCCGTGGCGGTCGGCGTCGTGCCGGCCACGGTCGTCCTCGATGCATCGCGCCGGGACGACGCGACGATCGGCGAGATGCGCGTCATGGCGCGCGTGCTGCTGACGCTGCTCGTCATCGAGATCGCGGCGCTTGCACTGAAACAGGTCTGACGACATGGAATCGCCCGGCCCATCGGCCGTAGACCCCATCCCGCACGCCGGTGCCAAGGCGCTCGGCCTGCTCGCACTCGCCGGCGCGCTGCTCGCGGCGTTCGTCGTCTACGTCATGGCCGCCCGCGGCGTGTTCGAGGACACGCAGCGGCTCGTGCTCGCGGCAGAAAACGCCGAGGGCGTTTCCGTCGGCACGGAGCTCACGTTCGCCGGTTTCGCGATCGGCCGCGTTTCGCGCATCGAACTGGGTGCCGACGGAAAGGCGCTGATCCTCGTCGACGTGCCGGTCAGGGATGCGCACTGGCTGCGCGCGTCCTCGGTGTTCACGCTCGAACGCGGCCCGGTCGGCGGGGCGCGGCTGCGCGCGTTCACCGGCGCGCTCGGCGATGCGCCGCTTCCCGCGGGCGCGCGGCGCGACGTGCTGATCGGCGATGCGACGGCCGGCCTTCCCATGCTGGTCGCGAATCTCGGCCAGGTGGTGGAGAACCTGCAACGGCTCACCGCAGCCGGCTCCGCGTTGAGCGCCAGCCTCGACAACGTGCGCACGCTCACCGGCGCGATGACCGGCCGCGAAGGGGCGCTGCCCGTCATCCTGGGGCAGCCGGCGACGCGGCGCCTGCTCGACACCCTCGAGCGCACCAATCGCCTGATCGGCCGGGCCGATGCCACCATCGGGCGCACGGGCGAGATGATCGGCCGTGCCGACGAACGCCTGTTCGGCAAGGACGGCCTGACGGACGAGGCGCTCGCAGCGGTCGGCGACGTGCGCGGGCTGCTGCGCGAGGTCGGCGCCAGCCTGAAGAAGGTCGACGCGACGCTCGAGGACGTGCGCGCCGTCGCCGCCAATGCGCGCGTCGCGACCGAGGATCTCGATGTGTTGCGCGGCGAGGTCGATGCCAGCCTGCGCAAGGTCTCCCGGCTGATCGAAGAGATCAACCGCAAGTGGCCGTTCGCCCGCGAGCGCGAACTGAAACTGCCATGACTGTCCTGCGGATCGCGTCCGCCGCCTGCGTGCTGTCGCTCGCGGCCTGTGCCGGCAGCCCGCCGCCGCCCGACTGGCAGGCGAACGCGCACGCCGCGCTCGCAGCCCATGTCGCCGACTACCTGACCGGCCGCGACAAGGCCGCCGCGCAGTCACTCGCGCTTGCCCGGCGCGAGGTCGCGCGCACCGGCGATGCGCAGCAGATGGCGCGCGTCGAGCTCACCGCCTGCGCCGCGCGGCTCGCCAGCCTCGCCGATGTCGATGCCGCCGAGTGTGCCGCCTACGCGCCGCTCGCGCTCGACGCAGGCGCCGACGCGAGTGCGTACGCCGCCTACCTCGCCGGTCGCTGGTCGCAACTCGATCCCGAGCGGCTGCCGGCCGCCCAGCGTCTCGCGCTGCGCGCGCCCGATGCCCCTGCCGCGCTGCGCGAGATCGCGGATCCGTTCTCGCGGCTGGTCGCCGCGGGCGCGCTGCTTCGCGCCGGCCGCCTGCCGCCCGCAGGTATCGCGATTGCGATCGACACGGCCGCGGCCCAGGGCTGGCGTCGCGCGCTGCTCGCCTGGCTGGGCCTCGACGCGCAGCGTCGCGACGCGGCCGGAGACACCGAAGGCGCCGCCGCGCAGCGGCGCCGCATCGAGCGCGCGTCGCGGGGCCGGGGGCTTACCTACTAGGGGAGGCTCCGCGGCAAACAGAAATGGAAGCAGAAATGGGGCCAGACACGATTTCGTCGACTTCTGGAAAGGTTGAAATGCCGGAAATGCTGTCTGACCCCATTTTCACATTCATTTCCGCCGTTGTCGTTAGTAGCCTGTTGCTGCCGCTGCCGGCCATCGCGGCAGGCGACAGCGCCATCGGCCAGAACCTGCTCTGGCTGGCGCTGATCCTCATGAGCGCGCGCCTGTTCGCGCCGCTTGCGCAGCGCATCGGTTTTCCGGCCGTGCTCGGCGAACTGCTGCTGGGCGTGCTGCTCGGCAACCTCTCCCTTTTCGGCATCGGGCTGTTCCACGCGATCGCCAATGATCCGATCATCGCCTTCATCGCCGAACTGGGGGTGATCGTCCTGCTGCTGCAGATCGGCCTCGAAACGCGGCTGGCCGACCTCGTCACCGTCGGCGCTCGCGCGACGGCAGTCGGCGTCGTCGGCATCGCCGTGCCCTTCGCGCTGGGCGCCTTCGTCGTCGGGCCGTGGCAGTTGCCCGGCCAGTCGCAGAACACCTACCTCTTTCTCGGTGCGACACTGGCCGCGACCTCGGTCGGCATCACCGGCCGCGTCTTCCGCGACCTCGGCAAGCTGGCTACGCCGGCCGCGCGCATCGTGCTTGGCGCGGCGGTGATCGACGACGTGCTCGGGCTCGTCATCCTCGCGGTGGTGAGCAGCCTCGTGCAGGTCGGCACGGTGAGCGTCGGCGAGGTGGGCTGGATCATCGCCAAGGCGGTGGGCTTCCTCGCCGGCACCATCTGGATCGGCCGCAAGATCGCGCCGCACTCCTCGCGCTGGCTGGCGCGGCTCGACGCCGGCCCGTCGATGCTGTTCGCGCAGGTGCTCGCCACCGGTCTCGCGCTCGCCTGGCTGGCACACGCGGTAGGACTGGCGCCGATCATCGGCGCCTTCGCTGCCGGCCTGCTGTTCGAACCGCTGTTCCTCAAGGATTTCGACACCCCGCGCATCGTGCAGGAGATCGAGCCGATCATGCGCGATCCGGCCAGCCGCAGTCTGCTCGACCGGCTGCTGCCGATTCTCTCGAAGCACGCCGGCCACCAGCACGAGCACATGATCGAGCCGATCGGCTATTTCTTCGTGCCGGTGTTCTTCGTGCTCACCGGCATGCAGGTCGACCTGTCGACGCTCGCCGATCCCGGCATCGTTGCCATTGCACTGGGAGTCACCGCTGCGGCGGTGGTCGGCAAGCTCGCCGCTGGATTCTTCGCCGGCAAGGCGGGCAGGTGGATCGTCGGCTGGGGCATGGTGCCGCGCGGTGAGGTGGGCCTGATCTTCGCGATGGTCGGCAGACAACTCGGCGTGATGGACGAGGCGATGTTCTCGGTGATCGTCATCATGGTGATCCTCACCACGCTGCTCACCCCGCCGGTGCTGACCGCGCTGCTCAACAGACGATGAATGGAAACGAATCGTTCTTCGGCTGTCTGACATTGCGAGATATTGTCCGGTAGCGACGGCCGATATACCGAAATGGCCCCCGGCAAGTTCCAGTGGAATAAAAGGTCGGAAATCAGATTCCGTTTCTGCATTTCTGCCATTTCCGGCACCGTTCCCGGCGCAGGTACAGGTGCGCCATGATGTTGCCGTCCGGCGCGCATCACCGCCGCCCCTCGCGTTTGTAGGCGTCGCTGTCCTTCGCCCGGAACTTGGCCATCGGCAGCGCGGCGCGCAATGCCCGAGCGCTTGCCAGCGGCTCGCCGAGCGCGACGCGCCCCGGGATCGACACCGATTCCGGGCACCGGCCGGCGGCGCGTACAACATCGGCTTCGTGCAACGCGTCGGGCTCGCGCAACCGCAGGAGGGCTGCCCGGATCCGGACGTCGTGGTGCCGGTTCGCTTCGACGACGTCGCTGCCGCCGTGAATGGCGCCGCGCGACCGCGTCCCCACGTCGCATCGCGGGCGATGGCGAGCCCGGCGGTCACGACGATTTCGGAAAATCCTTCGCTCCGGCAGGGGCGCTTTCGATCCGGCGCCGCGCGACCGCGTCCCCACGTCGCATCGCGGGCGATGGCGAGCCCGGCGGTCACGACGATTTCGGAAAATCCTTCGCTCCGGCAGGGGCGCTTTCGATCCGGCGCCGCGCGATGGCCGAGCGATGCAGAAGGAACAATCGCTTGCGTGCGCTGGCACGGAATCTGTTAGGAAGAAATCCGTTTTCTTCATAACCGATGCGCCGAGAACCCGTGGAGAACCTGCCGGACGAATGGACCGCGCTGACGCTGCTGGTGTTCACGCTGGGCGTGAAGCACGGGCTGGACGCCGATCACCTGGCGACCATCGATGGCCTGACGCGCTTCAACGCCCGCCGGAATCGGCGACTGGCGCGCTGGTGCGGGGCGCTGTTCTCGCTCGGACACGGCGGCGTCGTCCTGGCGATCGCGCTGGCGGTGGGTGCCGCCGCGCAGCGCTGGATCGTGCCCGAATGGATGAACGCGCTCGGCGCGCTGATCTCGATCGGTTTCCTGGTGGCGCTGGGCGTGATGAATCTCGTTGCGGTACTGGCTGCGCGTCCGGGAGAGTTGGTGCAACCGGTGGCATTGAAGGGGCGGCTGCTCGCGGGCATGCAGCGCACCGGGAACCCGGTCGCGATCGCGCTGGTGGGCGCTTTCTTCGCGCTGTCGTTCGATACGATGAGCCAGGCGGCACTGTTCGCAGCGACCGGCACGCAGTTCGGCGGACCGACGCATTCGGCGCTGCTGGGGCTGCTGTTCATGCTGGGCATGATGCTGACGGACGGCTTGAACGGACTGTGGATCTCGCGCCTGATCCGGCGCGCCGACCGGCTCGGTTACATCGCTTCGCGCGTCATGGGACTGACGATCGCCGGCCTGTCGCTCGCGATCGCGGGCGTAGGCGCCGCGAGGGCCGCCTCGCCACGGGTGAGCGCCTGGCTCGATGGCCGGGAACTCGCGTTCGGCGCAGGTTTCCTGATGGCCGTCGCGCTGAGCTTCGTCTTCGCCGTGCGGCGGGCGCGCACCCGCACCGGCGAGCGGTCATCGGGCTGATCCGTCACGGCCCGCACCGCCTCACTGCGTCTGCCGGCAGTGCGTCTCGCGGGCGATCGAAATGGCGACGAGCGAGCCCACCACCCACGCGAGCATCAGCGCGAATCCCGCCTGGTAGGCGGCCGCGTCATACACGCGTGCGCCGCCGGCCACGGCGCCGTGCCAGCTGCGGTCCAGCATCCAGCCGACCGCGGGCTGCAGCACCATGCCGCCGCTCATCGTCCCCATGTTGTTGACGCCGGACGCGGTACCGGCGAGCGCGAGCGGTACCGATTCCTTTGCGAACGCGAAGCCGATGATGATGCAGCCCGACACGAAACCGAGCGCGAGCAGTACGGAAACCAGCGCTGCGATCGGCAGCGGCGGTGCGAGCACGATCGTGCCCCAGCCCAGCGCCGCGACGAGCGCGCAGCCGACGTACAGCGGCTTGCGCCGGCCGATTCTCTCCGACCACGTCCCGAGCACCGGTCCGCCCAGCGCCCATGCAACCAGCATCGCGGAGGTGACCGCCGCCGCCTCGCGGGCGGTGAGGCCATGCACGTGGCGCAGGTACGGCACACCCCACAGTCCGGCGAAAGTCAGCATGGCCCCGGCGATTCCGCCCGGCGTGATCAACAGCAGCCACGAGTTGCGATAGGACAGTACCTGCGCCAACCCGCGCCAGACGGAGGTCCGCTCGGCGCCGTCGTGACGGCCGGTAAAGTGGCTGGCATAACCCAGTTCGCTCGGGTCGTCGCGCACGCGCAGCCAGATCGCCGCGCACAGCACGGCCGTGGCGGCGGCCGATGCCCCCATCACCTGACGCCAGCCGAAGGCATCGACCAGCATGCGCAGCGGCACCCCGGCGACCACGCCGCCGACCACTCCCACCAGCAGGGCCATGCCGGAAGCCAGCGTGAACTGCCGCGGCGTGAACCAGTGCGTGGCGAGCTTGAGCATCGAGACGAAGGCCACGGCGACCGAGCCGCCGATCAGCAATCGTCCGGCATTGGCCCACCACAGATCGGGTGCCAGCGCGAACAGCGCGCTGCCCGCGGCCGCCACGGCGGCGCCCAGCGTGAGCAGCCGGCGCGGACCCCACCGGTCGGCGATGATCCCGGTCGGAATCTGCATCGCGACGTAGGAATAGAAATAGAACGCCGAGAGGTTGCCCAGCGCGGCGGCGCCGATCGAGAAATCGGTCATCAGCTTGTCGGTGATGACCGCCGGGGCCACCCGCTGATAGAAGGCGATCAGGTAGAGAACGGCGCCCAGGCCCCAGACCGACCAGGCGAGCATGACGGGGGGAAGCATTTCAGGGGACGGGGGTCGGAAGCCGGGGATCGCTCGCGGGGGTCGGGGCATGGCCCGTGTATCGGCCGCCGGCGCCGTCCGTCCGTGCAACCCGATTCACCGAGCTGCGCTCAGCACTGTTCCCAGGGCAGGCCGTCGAAACGCCAGCCGTTGAGCACGTTGCGACGGTGATCGTCGCTCAGATCGCCCTCGAAACCGTGCAGCACGTTATAGACCTTGGTGAAGCCGGCCTGCTCGAGCGCGTGTCCCGCCTCGCGCGAGCGGTTGCCGCTTCGGCAGATCAGCACGATCGGGCGATCGACGCTGGTCGCCTTCTTCACGTGCGCGACGAAATCGGGATTGACGTCCCAGTTCGGTCCGTCGTTCCACGGAATCATGATGGCGCCGACCGGGTGGCCGACGAACAGGAATTCCATTTCGCTGCGCACGTCGACGAACACGGCGGTGGGGTTCTGGTGCAGGAATTCGGAAGCTTCCTTCGGCGTCAGGTGTTTCATCGGCGGGGGACGATCTTCGAACGGTCGGAGTGCATGATACACGGCCGACCGGCCGATGCGATTTCCCCGCGACCCGACGGCCCCGACCGCCGTTGCGCCCGCAATCTGGCATTTCGTTGACCTGGATCAAATGGATGGCACCTTCGCGCGCGGCCCGGCAGCGCCGGGACGCAGGCGATGGAATGCCATCGGAATTTGCGGCACGACGCCGGCGGACTCCGGAAATGGTTGTCAACTAATTGTTTCCTCTTAGAATGATTTGTCGGTGCGACCGTTGCCGGCGGCCGGCCGGGTGGGCGCCGAGTTGCTGGTGATGCGTTATAGTGCATGTGACGGGATATATTGCCTTTCGGGAAAACGTGGCTTATAGTGCATCCAACGCAATATATTGCGTGTCGCGGGGCGGCCCCGCATCAGGAGGATGACCGATGAATGATGGATTGTTCGACCCGTTCAAGACCTGGTACGAGAAGCGCCACGACTACGCGCGCGACTGGAAGGCGCGCACCGGAGGACAGGTGGTGGCGACGATGTGCACCTACACGCCGGAGGAACTGCTGATCGCGGCGGACATGCTGCCGGTTCGCGTGCTCGGCGCGCACGAGCCGCAGAACGTCACCGAGCCGCATGTCTTCGGCATGTTCTGTCCGTTCTGCCGCGACTCGCTCGCGCAGGGTCTGCTCAACCGCTTCGACTATGCCGAGGGGGTCACGCTGACCCAGTCGTGCATCCAGTACCGGCAGACGTTCAACTCCTGGCGCATGCACGTGCCGAGCGTGAAATGGGACTACTACGTGCCGATGCCCAACGAGGTGCAGAGCCGGTACGCGAAGCTCGCGCATTACGGCGAGGTGAAGAAGTTCCGCGAGTTTCTCGGCAGGCTCACCGGCCGGCCGCTGACCGACGACAGGCTCGTGGACGCGATCGGAATCGTCAACGAGAATCGCCGGCTGCTGCGCCAGATCTTCGACTACCGCAAGCAGGCCAACCCCGAGGTCACCGGGCTCGAGGCGCTGTACGCCTCGCTCACCGCCCAGTTCATCGACAAGCGCGAGCACAACGCGCAACTGAAGAAGGTGCTCGCCGCGCTGCCCGGCCGCAAGCTGAACCGCCCCGAGGGCGTTCGCGTGATGACGATCGGCTCGGAGAACGACGACTGCGGTTTCATGGCGATGATCGAGTCGGTGGGCGCCACCATCGTCATCGACGACCAGTGCTCGGGCACGCGCTATTTCTGGAACGAGGCGAAGGCGGACGGAGATCCCGTGAAGGCGATCGCGGACCGCTATTGCGAGCGCCCGGCCTGCCCCACCAAGGATTATCCGGCGCACACGCGGTTCGATCACGTGCTGGGTCTGGCCAGGGAGTACGACGCGCGCGCCGCGATCTTCCTGCAGCAGAAGTTCTGCGATCCGCACGAGGGCGACTATCCCGATCTGAAGCGGCACCTGGAGGAAAACGGAATCCCGACCCTGTTCCTCGAGTTCGACATCACGAACCCGCTCGGGCCGTTCCGCATCCGCGTCGAGGCGTTCATGGAAACGCTCGGGGAAGAAGAGCTGTTCTGACACCAGGAGAGAACCGATGAATGCAACGGCAAAGTACCCGACCGAGCCGCTCAAGCTCTGGAAGAAGGCGAAGGAGCTGCGCGACCAGTATTACCTCAACTACGCCAAGGCGAAGGACAACGGCGGCTTGCGCTGGTCGGGATCGGCCTGGGCGCTGGACGCGATTCCGGCCGGGCTCGGAGACGACGTCTATTCGCTGACCAGCGAACCGTACGCCGCATCGATCGCGCATGACCGCAAGTTCGCCAAGGTGTGCATGGACGCGGCCGAGTCCTACGGCTTCGCGCGCGACCTGTGTTCCTACATGCGCATCTACTGGGGCGGCATGCACCTGAACAAGTATCTGTTCGGCGGGCCGTTCCCGAAGCCCGATTTCATCTTCCAGACGCAGATCTGCTGCTCCCACTCGAAGTGGTACCAGCATGTCGCGAAGTACGAGAAGGTGCCGGATTTCTACCTCGATGTCGGCGTCGGGCCGTACAAGACCCTCGACAAGGACCGGCTCGATTTCGTCGTCAATCAGTTGCACGATTCGATCGAATGGATGGAGAAGGTCACCGGTCGCAAGTACGACGACGAGAAGCTGATCGCGGCGGTCAAGAACGAGATGCGTTCGACCAGCCTGTGGGCGGACATCTGCGCGCAGAACAAGGCCGTGCCGGCCCCGCTGGACGAGAAGACGATGTATTCGCTCTACGTGCTGGCGACGCTGCAGAAGTCGTCGAAATGGTGCGCGGATTTCTATGCGGAACTGCTCGACGAGGTCAAGGACCGCGTCGCGCGCGGCATCGCCGCAGTGCCCAACGAGCGCTGCCGGGTGATCTCCGACACGCAGCCGCCGTGGGGCTTCCTGAAGGTCTTCCGCTATCTCGAGACCTACGGTGCGGTCTCGGTCGGCTCGCTGTACACCTTCGGCCTCGAGGGCATCTGGGAAGACAAGCCGGACGGAAGCTGGGGCGCGCGCACGACGCCGATGGACCAGGGCATCGAGATCAAGGATCGCGACACGGCGCTGCGCCTGTATGCCGACTGGAACCTTTCCAAGCCGCAATGGCAGCACTTCTACGACCCGCAGCTCAAGACGGAGATGATGTTGCGCATCGTCCGGGAGTGGAAGGTCAATGGCGTCATGCTGCACCTGAACCGCGGCTGCGAGGGCCTGTCGCTGGGCATCATGGAGAACCGGCTCGGGCTGTCCAGGGCAGGCGTGCCGGTCATGACCTTCGAAGGAAACATGGGAGACGAGCGCGAGTTCGACGAAGTGCGAACGCAGGCGCGCGTCGATGGGTTCATGGAACAGCTCGGCCTGCGCAAGCTGGCTGCGTGATCGAAAGGAGGGCGACGAGATGATTACGGGCGGAATAGACATGGGTTCGCGCACCATCAAGGTGGTGCTGCTGGAGAACCTCGACGTGGAAGGGGCACCGCAACTGCGTTACGCGGTGAAGAAGGCCCACATCATGTTCCCGGGCGAGCTCGACCAGGACAAGGCCGCCGAGCAGGCCTATGCCGATGCGCTGGCCGCGGCGGGCCTCAAGCGCGAGGACGTCGCGGCGGTATTCGCCACCGGCGCGGGACGCAAGCAGGTCGCGTTCGCCGCCGATGCGGTCACGGAGATGACCGCCGGGGCACGCGGCGCCTCGTATTTCTTCCCCACCGTGCGCACCGTGGTCGATGTCGGCGCCGAGGAAGGACGCGGCATCAAGGTCGACGCCGCCGGCAAGCCGACGGACTTCGCCGGGAATGAAAAGTGTGCGGCGGGTGCGGGTTCGTTCGCGGAGGCGATGTCGCGCGCGCTGCAGCTCGACCTCAAGGAATTCGGCGAGGCGAGCCTGAAATCCGACCGGACCATCCCGATGAACGCGCAATGCACGGTGTTTGCCGAGTCCGAAGTCGTGTCGCTGATCCATGCCTCCACTCCCAAGGAGGACATCGCCAAGGCGGTGCTCGATGCGGTCGCGAGCCGCTGTTGCGCGATGGTGCGCCGCGTGGGCATCGAGACCGACGTCGCGCTGATCGGCGGAATGGTCCACAACGTCGGTTTCGTCAGGGCACTCAAGGCGGCGATGGATGTCGACGAGCTCAAGCTGCCCGACATGCCGGAGTACGTCAGCGCGGTGGGCTGCGCGCTGCTGGCGGCGGAATCGCGCCACTGAAACGATCATCGAAAGGAACGAGATCATGAGCGAAATCACCGCGTTCAACGCCCCGAAGTCGGGCGAGAAGAAGGAGTTCTGGCGCTGGGAGGAATCCTGCTGGGCCGATGAATCGAAGGACTGGCATGCCGCGAAGATCATCACCTGCGGAATCGACGTCGGATCGGTGTCCTCGCAGTGCGTGATCTGCGCCGACGGCGAGCTGTACGCGTACAACTCGATGCGCACCGGCAGCAGCTCGCCGGACTCCGCGATCAATGCCTTCGCCGGCGTCTCCGCCAAGACCGGGCTGACGCTCGGCGACGTGCATTTCGTCGTCGGCACCGGCTATGGCCGCGTCAATGTCCCGTTCTCGCACAAGGCCATCACCGAGATCGCCTGCCATGCGCGCGGCGCGAACAAGATGGGCGGCAACACCGTGCGCACCATCCTCGACATGGGCGGGCAGGACTGCAAGGCCATCCACTGCGACGAGAAGGGCAAGGTCACCAACTTCCTGATGAACGACAAGTGCGCGGCGGGAACCGGCCGCGGCATGGAGGTCATCTCGGATCTGATGCAGATTCCGATCGCGGAGCTCGGCCAGCGCTCGTTCGAGGTCGATGTCGAGCCGGCGGCGGTGAGCTCCGTTTGCGTGGTGTTCGCGAAGTCCGAAGCGCTGGCCATGCTCAAGGCCGGCTACACGAAGAACAAGGTCGTGGCGGCCTACTGCCAGGCGATGGCCGAGCGGGTCGTGTCGCTGCTCGAGCGCATCGGCGTCGAAGAGGGTTTCTTCATCACCGGCGGGATCGCCAAGAACCCCGGCGTCGTCAAGCGCATCGAGCGCCTGCTGGGCATCCGGGCGATGGAGACCAAGATCGACAGCCAGATCGCCGGTGCGTTCGGCGCGGCGCTGTTCGCCCACACGCTGGTATTGAAGCAGGGACCGGCCAAGCCGCTGGCGGCCGCGGCCTGAGGCACGTCGATGATCGCCAACTACGGCTACAAGGACGGCTCCGGCGAGTATTACATCAGCATCGACACCGACAAGTGCATCCAGTGCGAGGTCGGCCGGGCCTGCCTGACGGCATGCCCGAAGTCGATGTTCGAGGCGATGGTCGATGACTACGACGACGAGGTGGTCTGGATCAAGGCGCAGTTCCGCAAGAGCCTCGCCTACGATTGCGCCGACTGCAAGCCGGCCGCAGGCCACACGCGACTGCCGTGCACGAGCGCGTGCACGCCGGGCGCGATCCGGCACTCCTGGTAGGAGGCGTTCGTCTTGGCGAAGCGGATCCCGATCCGTCCGGTGCGCGACCAGACCGAGGCGGATCTCGTGCGCGAGGGCTGGCGCAAGCAGACGACCCTCGCCGAACCGCGGCTGTCGGAAGTCGCGCAGGGTTACCGGAGCATGGGCTACGAGGTCTTCCTCCAGCCCTATCGGGCGGGCCCCGGCTGCAACACCTGTTTCGAGGCGGGCGAGGCCATCGGCCAGACCCATGCGACGGTGTGGATCCGCGGCGAGGCCGGCGCGCGCGACGACGACGAACTGTTCGAATGACCGGGCCGACGTGCGGCCTGCAACGAGGAGAGGACGATGGCTGAGGAACGTGTGTTACGGCTGCTCAAGCGGGGGGACCTGGACGCGGTCGTCGCGATCGACGAGCTGACCTCCGGTCAGAACCGGCGTGAATACTACGAACACAAGATGGCCAGCATCCTGGCCCCGGGGCGCGCGATCAACACCTCGATCGTGTGCGAGATCGGCGGCAGGATCGCCGGCTTCATCATGGGCGACGTGTATTTCGGCGAGTTCGGCATTCCCGAGACCAGCGCCACGATCGACACGATAGGCGTGCATCCCGACTGGCAGAACAAGGGCGTGGCGAGCGAGCTGCTCGACCAGTTCTTCATGAACATGAAGGTGGCCGGCGTGAACAAGGTCTACACGCTGGTCAATTGGGACGACTTCGCGCTGGAGAAGTTCTTCTCGCATCACAAGTTCGTTCCTTCCAAGCGCATCAACCTCGAGTACCAGGTGCAGTAAGCATCGGGCGTGCGAACCGCAGCCGGATCCCCGACTCGCGATGTGGATCGACGCGCACTGCCATACCTGCCATTCGTATGACAACTGGCTCGAACCGGTGGATCTGGTGCGGCGGGCGAAGTCGCTCGGCCTCGACGGCATCTGCGTCACCGAGCATCACTCGTACGAGGCTTCCGCGCCGGTCGAGCGCATCGGCCGCGAGGAAGGGTTGCTGGTGCTGCGCGGGGTGGAAATCGCGACCGACCGCGGCCACCTGCTCGCCTACGGCATCGAGGACGATTCGTGGAACCGGTGGGGGCGCAACGGCTACCTGCCGCTCGCCGAGGTGATCGGGCGCATCGACGAGCTCGGCGGCATCTGTGTGCCGGCGCACCCGTATCGGGAGATCGGCGTGGCCAGCCTGCTCGACGGCCTGTTCGGGCTCGAAGGGATCGCGGCGGTGGAAACGCACAACGGCGGCAACCTCGACACGGACAACGAGCTGGCGGCGCGCGCCGCGCGCCATCTCGGGCTGCCCGGCCTGGGCGGCAGCGACTGCCACAAGGTCGCTGCGGTCGGCCGCTGTGCCACCGAGTTTTCGGTGACGGTCGCGGACATGCCGGGGTTCGTTGCCGCGGTGCGCGCGGGGGCCTGTCGAGGCGACTATTACGCGCCGCATGCGGCACGCGCGGGGGCCGGCGGCGCCGGGAGCGCGCGATGAACGCGCATGCCTTGCGAGCGCGGTCCAGCGGCAACGCGAATGTCGTCCGCGAGCGGGCCGGCCCGCGCACGACGGACGAGTGTCGCGGCGATGCGCCGCCGCGCCTGCATGCCGGCGTGATGAAACGGAGATTTCCGTCATGAGCGCACGAGCCGAGTCGATCACCTGGTGGCCCGCAGCGCGCCCGAAGGCCATGGAAGCATTCGGCGCGATGGTGGAATTGTCGATCGACGGCAGGACGGTCGAGGCGCCGGCGGGCGCTTCGGTGCTCAATGCCGCGATCGCCGCGGGCCTGTACATCCCGGCGCTGTGCGCGCATCCCGACCTGCCGCCGGCGGTGCAGCGCGGAGCCGGCGATGCCGGCTGCAACCTGTGCCTGGTGGAGATCGACGGACAGGCGGGCCTGAAGAAGGCCTGCTCGACGAGCGTCGCGGCCGGCCTGAAGGTCAGGCTCGATACCCCGGAGATCCGCAAGGCGCGCGCGGCGAATCTCGCGCGCGTGCTCGGCACGCATCCGCACGTGTGCCTGAGCTGCCCGCAGCGCGACGGTTGCAGCCGCACGCAGTGCTCCTACGGCAACCCGCCCGAGACGCGCTGCTGCGCGATCTTCAACCACTGCGAGCTGCGCAAGATCTCCGATTACATCGGCATTCCCAACGACACGGCGGCCTACAAGCCGGCGGCGCTGCCGGTGCGCAAGGGCGAACCGTTCTTCGACCGCGACTACAACCTGTGCATCGACTGCCGCCGCTGCCTCGTCGCGTGCAACGACATCCGCGGCGTCGGTTGCCTGGAAGTCAAACGGGTCGAAACGCCGCAGGGCGTACGCACCTATGTCGGCACGATCCGCGACACGCTGATCGAGTCCGGCTGCGCGTTCTGCCAGGCCTGCGTCACCGTCTGCCCGACCGGCGCGCTGACCGACCGCACGCTCGATCCGGCCCGGCGCGAGCAGTCCATGGTGCCGTGCAAGGCAGCCTGCCCGGCAGGCATCGACGTTCCGCGCTACGTCCAGCTCGCCGCGCTGGGCCGCTACGGCGAGGCCGTCGCGGTGGTGCGCGAGAAACTGCCCTTCCCGGGCATCCTCGGGCGGGCCTGTTTCGCGATGTGCGAGACCGCATGCCGGCGCGGCCGGCTCGACGATCCGCTGTCGATCCGCAGCCTCAAGCGCGTGGCCGCGGACAACGACACCGGCCTGTGGCGCAAGTACTCGAAGCAGGCGCCGCCCACCGGCAGGAAGGCGGCGGTGATCGGTGCCGGGCCCGGCGGGCTGACGGCCGCGTATTACCTCGCGAAGAAAGGTCACGCGGTCACGGTGTTCGATGCGCAGCCGGCCGCCGGCGGCATGGCGCGCTACGGCATTCCGTCCTACCGCGTGCCGCTCGAGGTCATCGACCGCGAAGTGTCCGAGGTGGAGAAGCTCGGCGTGGCGTTTCGCTTCGGCGTGCGGATCGAGAACCTGGACGAGCTGTTCGGGCAGGGCTACGAGGCGGTGTTCATCGGCATCGGCTGCCAGGGCGGGGACCGGCTCGGCATCCCGGGCGACGATGCGCCGTGGGTGGTGGACAGCCCCACGTATCTGCGCGCCGCGACGATGGGGCTGGTCAATGCGCCCGGCTCGGGCATCTCGACCGGGAACCATGTCGCCGTCATCGGGGGCGGCAATGTCGCCACGGACAATGCACGCTCGTCGAGGCGCTTCGGCGTGCCGGCGGTCGACATGGTCTACCGGCGCACGCGCGACGAGATGCCTGCGCGCGACGAGGAGGTGGAAGGCTGCATCGACGAGGGCGTGAACCTGCGCTTCCTGCTCGCGCCCAAACGGATCGAGCCCTCGGGAGCCGGCGCAGCGAGGGCGAAGATCACCTACGCGAGGATGGAACTCGGCGCGCCCGATGCCTCGGGGCGTCGCCGGCCGGTGGAGATTCCGGGCAGCGAGTTCCAGGAGGAGGTCGACCTGGTGATCGCCGCGGTCGGCCAGCATCCGCGGAAATACGCGGGCTTCGGCGTGACCACCGACGAGCGCGGGCGCATCACCGTGCGCGAGGACACGCTCGCGACGAGCCGCCCCGGCGTGTATGCCGGCGGCGACTGCGTGCTCGGTCCCGCGACGCTGATCGAGGCGGTCGCACACGGGCGCCTGGCGGCGGCCGCGATCGACCGCCAGCTCGGCGGCGACGGCGACATCGAGGAACGACTGCTTCCCGACTGGGACAGCGATCCGGCCATCGGGCGCGACGAGCAGTTCAACCGGCGGCGCAAGGTGCCGCCCATCCTGATCGCGCCGGACAAGCGCGCGAACTGGGACGAGGTCGAGCAGTGCTGGGATGACGCTCGGGCCCGCGCGGAGGCCTCGCGCTGCCTGAAGTGCAATCTGGCGCCGAAGATCGCGGATGCGCCGCTGCCGCCCGAATCCTGGCTCGCCTTCACGGCCGAGGCGATCGGCAACGTACCGCAGGCTCCGGGCGTGTTCCAGTTGCTCGATGCGGACAAGAGCGTGCTGATGATCAAGGGCGTCGAGAACCTGCGCGAGGGGCTGCTGGCGCAACTGGGCGCGAACGACGCGGCGAAGCATTTCGTCTGCGAGGAGGCGGCGATGTTCACGTCGCGCGAGAGCCAGATGATCCAGGCCTATCTCCAGCAGTACGGCAAGATGCCCGGCGGGGGCGCGGGCGAGCTCGACGATCTGTTCTGATCCACCCGATTCCGCCCGGTGGCGGAATCGGTGTTCCTGAAATACGCGGGCGATTTCGTCGCTCGAGAGCAGGGAGGCAATCGTGGCTGAACCGAACCATGTGACCTATTCGATCGAGGGCGGGCTGATCACGCTCGCGATCGACCGGCCGCCGCACAACGTGCTCGACATCGCGCTGATGCGCGAGCTGAACGCCGCGCTCGATCGCGCCGCGCTCGAGACCGGTGCCAAGGTGCTGCGCATCACGGCGGCGGGCGACAAGGTGTTCTCCGCCGGCGTCGACGTCATGGATCACACCTCCGACAAGGTCGTGTCGATGATCGAGGTATTCCACGGCATCCTGAAGCGGCTGATGGCCTTCCCGCTGCCCACGGTGGCCGCGGTCAATGGCTCGGCCTTCGGCGGCGGCTGCGAGCTGGCGATCGCCTGCGACATGGTCGTCGCGGTCGAGGGCGCGCGGTTCGGCCAGCCGGAGATCAAGCTCGGCGTGTTTCCGCCGATCGCGGCGATCCTGATGCCGCGCATCCTGCCGCTGCCCAGGGTCATGGAGATGCTGCTCGGCGGCAACCCGATCGAGGCGCGCGAGGCGCTCGCGCTGGGCATGGTCAACCGGGTCTTCCCGCGCGGCGGCTTCGAGCAGGACTGCCGCGCCTTCCTCGAGCAGTTCCTGTCGCTGAGCCGGGTCGCGCTGCTCTACACGAAGAAGGCCATCCGGGAGGCGGCCGGCAAGCCGTTCTACGAAGCGCTGTTCACGGTCGAGCAGATCTACCTCAAGGAGCTGATGGCCACGCACGATGCGGCCGAGGGGCTGGCGTCGTTCATGCAGAAACGCAAACCGGTGTGGCAGGACCGGTGACGCGGATCGGCGATCGGAAAGGGAGAAGGGCATGGTACCGAAGCACGTCGATACATGGCAGATGACCGAACCGGGACGGCTCGCGCGTACCCGCATTCCGGTCCCGGAGCTCGCGCCCGGTGATGCGCTGATCGAGATCCGGGGCTGTGGCGTGTGCCACACCGATCTGTCCTATTTCTATCTGGGCGTGCCGACCGTGCACAAGCCTCCGCTCGCGCTCGGGCACGAGATCTCCGGGGTCGTCGTGGCGGGCGCGCCGTCGCTCGTCGGGCGCGAGGTGATCGTGCCGGCGGTGATCCCGTGCGGCGAATGCGACATCTGCAGGGCCGGGCGCGGCAACCGCTGTCTCGCGCAGAAGATGCCGGGCAATTCCATGGGCAACCAGGGCGGATTTTCCAGCCACATCGCGGTGCCCGCGCGCTTCCTGTGCGTGGTGGGCGATCGCGGCGACACGCCGCTCGAACACCTCGCGGTCATCGCCGACGCGGTGACCACGCCCTATCAGGCCGCGGTGCGCGCCGGGCTCGTGCCGGGCGATCGCGTCGTCGTCATCGGTGCGGCCGGCGGAGTCGGTTCCTTCATGACCCAGACCGCCAAGGCGATGGGCGCATCCGCGGTCGTGGGCATCGACATCAACGACGCGAAGCTCGAGGCGATGCGCTGCTACGGCGCGGATTTCACGATCAACCCGAAGGGCCGTTCGGCGAAGGACGTCAAGGAGCTGCTCAAGGGCTATTGCAAGGAACACGGGCTGCCCGCCAACTGGGGCTGGAAGATCTTCGAGGTCACCGGCACGCGGCCCGGTCAGGAGCTGGCGCTCGCGCTGCTGTCGTTCCTCGGCACGCTGGTGGTGGTGGGCTACGGCACCGAGGAGACGAGCTACATGCTGTCGAGGCTGATGGCCTTCGATGCGCAGATCCTCGGCACCTGGGGCTGCACGCCGGACAAGTATCCGCAGGTGCTGGCGATGTGCCTGGACGGGCGCATCCGGCTCGCGCCCTTCGTCGAGGTCAGGCCGATGAGCCAGATCGCGCAGGTGTTCGAGCAGGCGCACCACGGCCGGCTTTCCAGGCGCGTCGTGCTCACGCCCGATTTCGACTGATCGCCGCGGCAGCGTTCGCATCGCGACGGCGCAATGACGCAAGGCACGAGCCCGATGCCGCATCCCGTGGCGACGACTCGCACCCACGCCGGCCCTCGGGCGCGTGCTTCGCATGCCTTGCGGTGAGTTTGCAGACCGATCCCTACCGGAGAATACGACGATGGCACTGGAATTCCTGCACCGGGACAACGAACTGAAGGATCACGGACTGATCGGCGAGCGGTATTTCGGCACGACGCCGCCGACGGTGCGCTACGAGAAGCGCCCGGTAACCGATCCGGACGGCCGTGCGGTAGCCGGACTGTATGCCGCATGGATCATCCTCGACAATCCGCAGCAGTACAACTCGTACACGACGCAGATGGTCAAGGGCGTCATCGCCGGCTTCCAGGCCGCCTCCTCGGATCGCAGCGTCGTCGCCGTCGTCTTCACCGGCGCCGGCGACAAGGCGTTTTGCACCGGCGGCAACACCGCCGAGTACGCCGCCTACTACTCGAAGCGGCCCAACGAGTATGGCGAATACATGGACCTGTTCAACGCCATGGTGGATGGCATCCTCAACTGCAAGAAGCCGGTGATCTGCCGCGTCAACGGCATGCGCGTCGCGGGCGGGCAGGAGATCGGCATGGCCACCGACCTGACGGTGGCTTCCGACCTCGCGGTGTTCGGCCAGGCCGGACCGCGCCACGGCTCGGCGCCCGTGGGCGGCTCGACCGACTTCCTGCCCTGGATGCTGTCGATGGAGGACGCGATGTACAACTGCGTCTCGTGCGAGATGTGGAGTGCCTACACGATGAAGCTCAAGGGCGCGATCACGAAGGTGGTGCCGGTGCTGAAGAAGGACGGCCGGTGGCTGCGCAACCCGCTGGTGCGCACCGATGCCTACCTCGAGGACGGCGAGATCGTCTACGGCGAGCCGGTCGATGCCGGCGCGATGAAGGCCGCGAAGGCGCTCCTCGCCCAGTGCAGCATCGATTTCGAGCGGCTGGACCGCGAGGTCGATGCGCTGGTGTGGAAGTTCACGAACCTGTTCCCGCACTGCCTGATGAATTCGATCGACGGCATCCGCGGCAAGAAGAAGTTCTTCTGGGACCAGATGAAGCTCGCGAACCGCCACTGGCTCGCCGCGAACATGAACTTCGAGGCGTGGCTGGGCTTCAACGCCTTCGACACGAAGAAGGTGACCGGCACCGGCACGATCGACTTCGTGCGCTATCGCCAGCTCACCGCGCAGGGCGCGCTGTTCGACGATGCGTTCGCCTGCGAGGTGTTCGGAAAACCGAAGGCGCAATGACGAATGAACGCTACGGAAGGGGCGAGGGCATGAAACCCGGCGAAGCCAAACTCCCATACCTGTTCCAGCCCGGACGCATCGGGAAGTTCGAAACGAAGAACCGCATCAAGTACGGCGCGTGCTGCGTGTCGAACTACAACACGCGCGACGGCTTCATCAGCGCACGCGAGCTCGCGCGCATGCGGGTCATCGCGCGCACCGGCTGCGGCATCATCACCAACCAGGGGGCGTATCCGGATCCGCTCGGCGAGGGCAAGGCCTATTTCCGGCAGATCGCGATCTACGACGACAAGTTCCTGCCGCAGTTCGAGGAGATCGCCCGCTACCTCCACGACGGCGGCGCGGTCGCGATCCAGCAGATCCTGCATGCCGGCCGTTACGGCGGCATCGATCTGGGCTACTGCATCCAGCCCTCGGTGGTGCCGCAAACGCTGCCGCACTTCCGTCCGCCGCGCGAGATGACCCGGGAACACATCCGCGAATGCGTGCGCCAGCACGCCGATGCGGCGCGCCGCGCGATCCGCGCGGGCTTCGACGGCACCGAGGTCACCAGCTTCATGGGTTACCTGCTGGCGAGCTTCAACTCCGGCTTCACCAACCGGCGCAGCGACGAGTACGGCGGTTCGATCGAGAACCGCGGCCGCTTCATGCGCGAGCTGATCGACGCGATCAAGCAGGCCACCCCCGAGCATCCGCTCATCGTGCGGCTGAACGGTGCCGAGCTGATGGACCGCTGGGGCGGCAACAGCGAGGACGAATGCTTCGAGCTGATGCAGCAGGCCGTCGATTGCGGCGTCGACATGATCAGCGTGACGGTCGGCTGGCAGGAGGCGCCCGAATCCTCGATCGGCCGCGACATTCCGCCGGGATACTGGAACCATCTGTCGGAGCGCGCGAAGAAGCTGTTTCCGGACACGCTGATCACGTTCGGCAACCGGCTGCCCGATCCGCGCATGGCGAACGAGTGCGTGCGCGATGGCGTGTTCGACTTCTGGGAGGTCTGCCGGCCGCTGCTCGCCGACCCCGAGCTCGTGCACAAGGCCGCCGAGGACCGGCTCGACGAGGTGCGCCGCTGCGTGGGCTCGCTCAACTGCCTGTCGCGCCTGTTCCGCGACCTGCCCTACACCTGCACGATGAACCCGGCGCTCGGCCACGAGGTCGAGCCGGAATACCACGTCACGCCGGCGGCGGTGAAGAAGAAGGTCATGGTGATCGGCGCGGGCCCGGCCGGCATGGAGTGCGCGATCACCGCGGCCAAACGCGGCCACGAGGTCACGGTGTTCGAAAAATCGGCGTCGATCGGCGGCAACCTGCTCGCCTATGCGAACAACGATCTGGCGCGGCCCGACGACCTGCTGTCCATCATCCGGCACTACGAGGTCATGGCGAACAAGCTCGGCATCGAGATTCGCCTGAACACCGAGGTGCATGCGAAGTTCATGCGCAGCGTGCTGCACCGGTATGACGCCGCGGTGGTCGCGGCCGGTGCGCGCATCGACCGCGCGGCGCTCCAGCTCGTCGAGGGACACGAGCGGCTGCTCGACGCGCTCGACGTCGCGCACGGGCGCGTGGCGACCGGCAGCCGGGTCGTCGTGATCGGCGGCGGAAAGATCGGGCTGACCGTCGCGGAGAAGCTGCGCGATCGCGGCGCCGAGGTCACGGTCATCGAGCGCGAGCGGCGCATCGCCGGCGACATCAAGCCGTCCTTCAAGTGGCGCCACGCCTCCTGGGTCGAGGAACTGGAGATCGCGACGCTGACCTCGACGCGCCCGGTCCGCATCGATGCGCACGGTGTCACGGTGCTCGACGACAAGGCGGTGGAGAGCTTCCTGCCGGCCGACACGGTGATCCTGGCTTCGCCGCGCAAGCCCAACCAGGAGCTGTTCCACGAGTTCGAGTGGATGATCGACGAGCTGCACGGCGTGGGCGACGCGCTGATCCCGCGCGGTCTCGAGCAGGCGATCGCCGAGGGTTACCGGCTCGGCGTGCGGCTGTGAGGCGACGGGTTTCTGGAGGTTGGTCACGCGAAGCGCTATGCTGTTTCAACTGTTTCGATCCGGCTCGGCCGGGCCAGGGAGGAGATCCGACATGTATCGCGGTTTCGCATCGCTCGTCATCGCAGTTTGCAGCACGTTCGTGTCATGGGCGCCGGCGCACGCCGACGAGGTCACGCTGCGCGCCATCGGCTTCCTGCCGAAGAACCATCCGCTGATGGCGCAGGAGCAGGTCTGGGTCGATCAGATCAATGCCGCGTTGAAAGGAAAGCTCCGGATCAACTACATCGGCGGACCCGAGGTCATCCCCGGCCTGCAGCAGGCCGAGGCGGTCGGCAAGGGCGTCATCGACATCGCCTTCGACCCGACCGCCTATTACCAGAGCCAGCTTCCGGAAGCCGCCGCTTTCGTGCTCTCGCGCAAGACCCCGACGGAGGAGCGCGCGCCCGGCGGCTTCTACGACCTGATGGTCAAGCGGCACGAGCAGCTCAACATCCGCTACCTCGGGCGCGCGCTGTACGCCAGTTTCTACCTGTGGACCAAGGACAAGGTCACCCGTCTCGAGGACCTGCGCGGCATGAAGATGCGCACGACGGCGCTCTACGACCGGTTCATGAAAGGCCTGGGCGCCGTTCCCGTCACGATCCCCGAGGGTGAAACCTACACGGCGCTCGAAGGCGGTACGGTCAGCGGCCTCGGCTGGCCGGTTTCCGGCCTGCGCGCGCGCGGCTGGACCAAGGTGATCCGGCACGCGATCGACCTGCCGTTCTACGCGGCCAACAACATCGTCATCATCATGAACCTCGACAAGTGGAAAGCGCTGCCGCCCGACGTGCAGGCGAAGGTGATCGAGGTGACCGCCGCGTTCGAACCGAAGATGGTCAAGTACTACAAGGACGCGGAGGCCGCCGAATGGGCCGAGCTCGACAAGGCGGGCGTGTCGCGCATCCGGTTCTCGGAGGCCGAGAACCGCAAATACGTCTCCACCGCCTACGAGGTGGAATGGCAGAACATCGCGGCGAAACTGCCCGATCGCGTGTCCGAGCTGCGCCGGCTGACCGGAAACTGATCGCGCGCCGGGTACGCGGCAGCCGCGTGCCCGGCGAAGCCGCGTCCCTGCACGGCAGCGCCGCCGCCCGTCCGGCCCGATGAAGCGCTTCGACCGCTGGCTCGCAGCCGTCGAGAATCTTTCCGCCGCGCTCGCGATCCTCGCGCTGGTGTTCATCCTCGGCGCGGTGTGCCTCGAGATCGTGCTGCGCAACGCGTTCGATCTCCCGCAGACCTGGGTCACGGAGTTCACCGAATACGCGCTGCTGTATGTCACCTTCCTCGGCAGCGCCTGGCTCGCGAGGCAGCAGGGCCACGTTTCGGTCGACCTGCTGACCAACGCGCTCGGCGGGCGCTGGCGGCGCAGGCTCGCGCTGGCCAGCGCCGCCGTGTGTTTCGCGGTGGCCGTGTCGCTGACCGTATTCGGCGCCATCGCCACGTGGGACGCGATGCGGCGCGGCACCTACAAGCCGACGATCCTCGAGTTTCCCACCTGGATCGTGCTTCTGGCCATTCCGCTGGGTTCGGCGCTGCTGTGCGCGCGGTTCGCGCGCAGCTTCCTCGGCCTGCTGCAGGAGCGGCGCGACTAGATGGGCTGGGCAGGCACGCTCGCGCTGATCTTCGCCGCGTTGCTCGCGTTGATGGTGATCGGCGTGCCGATCGCCTTCTCGTTCCTCGCGCTCAACCTGGTCGGCGCGTACGTCTTCTGGAACGGAGCGGCCGGTCTCAACCAGCTCGTGCTCTCGATCTACGAGTCGGTGACCAACTTCGCGCTGCTGCCGGTGCCGCTGTTCGTGCTGATGGGAGAGGTGATGTTCCGCTCCGGCATCGCGGGCAAGCTGATGGACGTGGTCGATTCGTGGATCGGGCGCGTGCCCGGCCGGCTCAGTCTGATGGCGGTCGCCGGCGGCACCGTGTTCGCGACGCTGACCGGATCGGCGATGGCGGGCGCGGCGATGCTCTGCTCGCTGCTCGTACCCGAGATGCAACGGCGCGGCTACGGCAAGTCGATGAGCCTGGGGCCCATCCTCGGCGCGGGCGGTCTCGCGATCATGATTCCGCCGTCTGCGCTCGCGGTCCTGCTGGCGGCGATCGCCAACTTCTCGGTGGGCGAGTTCCTCGTCGCGATCATCGTGCCCGGCCTGCTGATGGCGCTCGCGTTTGCGAGCTACATCGTCGTGCGCTGCACGCTCGATCCGTCGGCCGCGCCGCGCTACGAGCGCGCGCCGGTCGCCCTCGCGCGCCGGCTGCGCGACACCTGCCTGTACGGCCTGCCGCTGTTCGTCATCGTCTTCCTGGTGATCGGCCTGATGTTCCTCGGCATCGCCACGGCGACCGAATCGGCGGCGGCCGGCGCGCTCGGCTGCCTCGTTCTCGCGTGGGCCTACCGCGCTCTGAGCTGGAAGATGATCCGCGAATCGTTCGAGGCGACGTTGCGCGTCTCGGTGATGATGCTGATGATCCTCACCGGCTCGACCGCGTTCTCGCAGATCCTCGCCTTCACGGGTGCCTCCGGCGGACTGGTCGAAATGGCGACGAACCTGCCGGTGAGCGCGCTGATGGTCGTCGTGGCGATGCAGGTCGTGATGCTGGTGATGGGCTGCTTCATGGAGCCGCTGTCGATCATGATGCTGACGATCCCGATCTTCTTCCCGATCATCAAGATCCTGGGCTTCTCGCCGGTGTGGTTCGGGGCCATCATGCTGCTCAACATGGAGGTGGCGACCATCACGCCGCCGTTCGGGCTGGTGCTGTTCGTCGTCAAGAGCGTCGCGCCGCCCGGAACGACGCTGACCGACGTGTATCGCGCCGCGATGCCTTTCATCGCGTGCGATGTCTTCGTCATGGCGCTCCTGTTGCTCGTTCCGCAGCTCGTGCTGTGGCTGCCGGGACTGATGGCGAAATGACATGACTTCACGGCGCCTGCGCATCGCCGTCGATGTCGGCGGCACCTTCACCGATGCCGTGCTGTGGGATCCGCGCAGCGGGAGGCTCACCGCGGCCAAGACGCTGACGACGCCCGGCGACCGGGCGCTCGGCGTGATCGAGGGCATACGGATGGTCCTGGCCGCGGCGGGCGAGCGGGCCGATCGGGTCGGCGAGGTGGTGCATGGATCGACCACCGGCACCAACGCGCTGATCGAACGTTCCGGTGCCCGGGTCGGCCTGCTGACCACCGAGGGGTTCCGCGACGTGCTCGAGATCGGCCGCATCATGCGGCCGGCGGCGGGTCTGTACGATTTTTCGGTCGATTCTCCGGTTCCGCTGGTGCCACGGCATCTCCGAGCGACCGCGCGCGAACGTCTGGATGCTTCGGGCCGCGTGCTGGTGCCGCTGGAGGAAGCGGACGTCATCGCGGCGGGCGAACGATTCGCCGCTGCCGGCGTCGAGGCCGTCGCCGTGTGCTTCCTGTTTTCGTTCCTCGATGGCGCACACGAAGAGCGCGCCGCGGCGATCCTGGCCGAACGCCTGCCCGGCATCGCCATCAGCCTGTCGAGCCGCGTCTGCCCCGAGATCCGCGAATACGAGCGCAGCTCGACGACGGTGATCGACGCCTACCTCACGCCGGTCATGCGCGCGTATCTGGATTCCCTGCGCCGGCGCGTGCGCGAGTTTCTCGGGCCGGTGCGCGTTTCGGTGATCCAGGCGAACGGCGGTTCCACGTCGATCGAATCGGCGATGACGAAGGCCGTGAGCACGGTCAATTCCGGGCCGGCGGGCGGCGTCGTCGCGGCGGCCTGCTACGGGCGCGAGCATGGGCGCGAGCGTCTCGTGTCGGTCGACATGGGCGGCACCTCGTTCGACATCGGCGTGGTGGAAGGCGGCATTCCGAGCGTCACCACCGAAGGCAGCTTCCAGGACCTTCCGGTGCGCATCCCGATCATCGACCTGCACGTCATCGGCGCAGGCGGCGGATCGATCGCCTGGCTCGATCCGGGCGGTGCGCTGAACGTCGGGCCGCGCTCCGCGGGCGCCGAGCCGGGTCCGGCGTGCTACGCGCGCGGTGGCACCGAGGCGACGGTCACCGATGCCAATCTCGTTCTGGGACGCCTCGCGCCGGAGTATTTCAACGCGGGCCGCATGCGCCTCGATGTCGACGCGGCGCGGCGCGCGGTCGATGCGCTCGCGCGCACGATCGGTCTGAGCGTCGAGGAAACGGCGCTCGGCATCGTGCGGGTCGTCGATGCCAGCATGGTCAAAGGCATCGCGACGGTCACGATCCAGCGTGGCATCGACGTGCGCGATCATTCGCTGCTGTCCTTCGGCGGCGCCGGCGGCGTGCACGCCGTCGAGCTCGCCCGTGCGCTCGGCATGCGCGAGGCGCTGATCCCGCCGCTGCCCGGCACCTTCTCCGCCGTCGGGCTGCTCGCGAGCGACGTGCGTCACGATTACGTCACGGCGCTCGGCGCGGTTCGCGCGGACCGCGCCGACCTCGGCGCGCTCGAGGCGCACTATCGCCGCATGGAACGCGAGGCGCAGACGGAACTGGAGCGTCAGGGCTTCGCGCGCGGCCGCATCGAGCTGGTGCGCAGCGCCGATCTCAAGGTCGCCGGGCAGACCTATGAGCTGTCGCTCCCGCTCGACGGCTGCGCGCCGCTCGACGAACGGGCGATCGCGAACCTGATCGACTCGTTCTCCCGGCTGTACCGCAGCCGCTACGCCTTCTTCTTCGAGGGCGAGCCGATCGAGATCGTCAATGTGCGGGTGGCGGCGCTCGGCCGCAATCCACCGCTGGTGCTGGAGCGGTTCGAAGCGGCAGGCACGAGTCCCGAGGCCGCGCGCAAGGGCGAGCGGCCGGTGTATTTCGAGGGGCGCTCCTTCACCGCGACCGCACTGTACGAGCGCGCCCGGCTGCGCCCCGGCGCCATCGTCGAGGGACCGGCGCTGGTCGAGGACGAAACCTCATCGGTGCTGGTGCCGCCGGGCACGCGGGCCCGTGTGCTTCGCGACCTGGGTCTGTCGGTGGCGCTCGGCGAGGCGCAGCGGCCATGACCGATCTCATCACGATGCAGGTCGTGCGCTACGGTCTCGAACAGGTGGCCGACGAGATGGGCTACACGCTGGTGCGCACCGGACGCTCCACCATCATCACAGAGATCAAGGACATCTCGTGCGTCGTCACCGACCCCGCCGGGCAGACCGTGGCGCAGGCCCATCACAATCCCAGCCTGCTCGCGGGATTCGAGATCACGATGAAGGAACTGACCGCATCCTTCCGCCCGGAGGATCTCGCGCCGGGAGACGTGATCATCACGAACGATCCGTACAAGGGCGGCCAGCACATCATGGACCTGTACGCGATCGCTCCGGCTTTCCGCGAGGGCAGGCTGGTCGGCTTCGTCGGCAACATCACCCACCATTCCGACCTCGGCGGGGTGGCCGCCGGAGGCGTGGCGGGCGGCATCCGCGAGATCTATCTGGAAGGATTGCGCCTGCCGATGGTCAAGCTGTACAAGGCGGGCAGGGAGGATCGCGAGATCGCGGCGATCATCGCGAACCAGATCCGTCTGCCCGACAAGACCCTGGGCGACATCCGCGCCCAGGTCAGTTCCGTGCGGGTCGGCCTCGAACGGCTCGACCGGCTGTTCGATCGCTACGGCGAGGCGACGCTGCGGCAGGCGTGCGCCGACCTGCTGGATCATTCCGAACGGCGCATGCGGCTCGGGCTCGCCCGGATTCCCGAAGGCTGCTACGAAGGCGAGGACTGGATCGATGACGACGGCATCGGGGAGCGTCCGATCCGGATCGCCGTGAAGCTGAACGTGAAGGGCGGCGAGGCAATCGTCGATCTGACCGGATCGGATCCGCAGGCGGAGGGCAACACCAATTCCACGCTGGCCAGCACGCATGCCGCCGCCTATTACGTGATGATCGCCGTCGTCGATCCGGCGGTGCCGCCGAACTCAGGCTGCTATCGCCCGATCACCGTGCTGACGAAGCCGGGCACGGTCGTCCATCCGCTGCTGCCCGCCGCGGTGGCGGCGCGCACGAATGCGTCGCAGAAGATCGTCGAGGCGATGCTGCGCGCGCTGGCCCGGGCCGTGCCGCGGCGCGTGACCGCCGGCTCCCACGGGCAGATCACCACCTGCGGGCTCGGCGGCCGCGATCCGGCGACCGGGGAGCCCTTCGTCTATACCGACATCCAGGGCGGGGGCTCGGGCGCGCGTGCGTTTCGCGACGGGCGCGACGGCCAGGACAGCCACCTGCCGCGCTTCATGAACACGCCGATCGAGATGACCGAGCACCAGTTTCCGGTGCGCATCGAACGCTACGAATTCATCACCGACTCCGGCGGCGCGGGCCGCACTCGCGGCGGCCTCGCGCTGCGCCGCGACGTGCGCATCCTCGCCGAGCGGGTCAGCTTCGCCCGCTACGCCGATCGGCACAAGTTTGCGCCACAGGGCCTGTTTGGCGGCCTGCCGGGATCGATGGGCGCCTTCGTGCTCAACCCCGGCACACCGGGCGAGCGGGTGCTGAAGTCCAAGGGCCTGGACACCCTGCAGCGCGGCGATCTGCTGAGCATCCGCCTGCCGGGAGCCGGCGGCTATGGCGATCCGCTCGAGCGCGATCCCGCGCTCGTCGAGCAGGACCTGCGCGACGAAAAGATCAGCGCCGAAGCGGCCCGGCGCGATTATCGCTACGATCCGGCCTGCGGCAGCGATCGCGTCGACCCGCCGGGCGGCGGCGCGCCGTGAAGCCTTCGTCATCCGCAGGGGAGTTCGATCATGACGGCACGTGATGAAAACGGCATGCGCATCCTGTGGCAGAGCAGCACGGCGATCGAGCGCTTCCCCGCCTATGCGCAGGCGATCCGCGACCATGCGCGCGAGCGGCTCGCGCCGGGCTCCGTGCTCGAACTGCGGGGGGTCGCGGCGGCCACGACGCAGTTGCACTACAAGGCGTTCGACTTCCTCAACAACCGGGCCCTGTTCGAGAGCGCGCTGCGCGCGCAGCGCGAAGGCTACGACGCGCTCGCGGTGGGCTGCTTCCTCGATCCCGTGCTCGACGAACTGAAGGAGGCGCTCGACATCCCGGTGGTCAGTCTCGGCGAGACCGGCATGCGCTTCGCATGCATGCTCGGCCGGCGCTTCGCCGTGCTCTCGCACACGGCGGCGCTGAACACGAAATTCCATGCCGACCTGATCGACAAGTACGGCCTGCAGAAATACGCCGGCCCGCTCGTGTCGTTCGAGCTGCCGTTCGAGGAACTCGAGGCGGCGCTGCGCGGGGACGCGGCCGCCTGCCTCGAGCGCATCCGGGCGGCCGGGCGCGCGGCGACTGCCCAGGGTGCCGAGGTGATCGTGCTGGGCTGTGGGCTGATGAACCTCGTCGGTATCCGCAACGGGCTCACCGACATCGACGGCGCACCGGTGCTCGACGTCAGCGGGCTGCTGATGAAGACGGCCGAGGCGATGGTCGTGCTCCGGCGCCGCTCCGGCCTGCATGTGTCGCGCGCGGGCTATTACGCGCGCCCGCCGGCCGCGGAGATCGACCGGATCGCGCGCGCCTACGGGCTCGATCCCGGCCGCGCGCGAGGTCGCTGAACCGCTGCGATCGGACGCCGCGCCGGATTGCGGATATCATTTCCGCGCGGCATGCGGGGCGCCGCACGCGATTCTCCGGTGAGCTCCGCACAGGAGACGATGATGGGTAACCGTGACAGGCAGCGCAAGGAACCGAAGAAGCCCAAGAAACCGAAGAAGCCCGGCCCGGCGCCGGGACCGCTGGGCTGCGCCTGAGCGAGTCGCGCGCGGCGAAGCGACTCGCTGCGGCCTTGCGCGGCGCAGCGCTCTCGGGTAACGGAACCGCAGCACGAAGAGGGGCTCGGGCTGCGCGCGGGCGGGTTCTCCGATGCGCGCGTGCGGCCGGTGGCGGCGATGCGCGAGGCGGCATCACACCGGGCGCGGCACGCAGCGTCGCGATCATCCGTTCGTGCCGGCCGTGTGCCGCCACGTTGCGGCAGCGCCGGCGGACTTTACACGGCCGGAATCATTGTATACAGTACCCACATCCGCGCCGTGCAGGCGAGTTCGTGAAGGATGTGGCCCGGTGGTGTCCTCGCTGAAACCGCTCGAACGCCCCGTCGCTCTGGGCGACCAGGTCTATCAGACCTTGCGCGGCAACCTGCGCGAGGGCCGCCTCGGTCCGGGGCGGCGGCTCACCGAGGTCGATCTCGCGACACGGCTGGGCGTGTCGCGCACGCCGGTGCGCGAGGCGCTCGCGCGGCTGGCGAGCGAAGGGCTGATCGCGGCGCAAGGGCGCAGCTATGAGGTGCCGACGATGTCGGATGCCGACATCGACGACATCTACGAGCTGCGCTCGCTGCTCGAGCCCGAGGCGCTGCGGCAGGTCGCGGTGCGAGCGCACGCGCCGCGCCAGCTCGCGCCGGTCCGGCACGCGCTGCAGGCCAGCCGCGCCGCGCACCGCGCGGGCGATGCGCAGGCCTTCATCGCCGCCAACGCCGAGTTCCGCAATGCCTGGCTCGCGCTGGTGCCCAACCGGCGGCTCGTGCATGCCGTCGATCTGTATTCGGATCACGTGCGCTACCTGCGCGCGTTGACGCTCGACGATGCGGTCGTGCGCGCGGTGGTGATCAAGGGACTGGAGCGCATCGTCGCGGCGCTCGCCGCAGGCGACGGTCAGGCGGCGGCGCAAGCGATGCGCGAACATCTCGCGGCCGCGAAGCGATGCTTCGCCGATGCGGCGCGCGCGGCGGCGAAGGAATAGGGACTCGTCATGCGTAACCTGCTCGGCAAGGAATATCCGCCCTTCGAGGTCGAGGTCGACAAGCGCTGGATCCGCAGTTTCGCCGAGGCGATCGGCGAAACGAATCCCATCCACCGGGACGAAGGCGCGGCGCGCGCGGCGGGCTTCCGCGGCCTGGTCGCGC
The DNA here is from genome assembly GCA_037440385.1 of Rhodocyclales bacterium. GTDB lineage: Bacteria > Pseudomonadota > Gammaproteobacteria > Burkholderiales > Rhodocyclaceae > CG2-30-68-42. The sequence goes on from JBBIUI010000018.1 coordinate 31,521, forward strand.
CGCCGACGTTTCCGTTTGCGGTCGTCATGGAGGCCGGCCAGTCGTTCATGGTGCTCGACGAGCTGGGCGTCGACAAGACGCGCGCGATGCATGCCGAACAGTCCTTCGAGTATTTCTCCGACCTGTGCGCCGGCGACACGATCACCGGCCGGCAGAAGGTGGTCGAACAGTTCGACAAGAAGGGCGGCGCGCTGCATTTCGTCGTCACGCAGTTTCGCCTCGACAACCAGCGCGGCGAACACGTGTGCGACCTGCGCACCACGGTCGTGGTGAGGGTGGGCTAGCCATGGAAGAGGTGGATTTCGAAACGATACGGGTCGGCGAGCGCGTCGCGGTGCTCGAGAAGGCGCCGATCACCCGGCTGCAGCTTGCGCTGTTCGCCGGTGCCGGGGCCGATCACAACCCGATCCACGTCGACGAGGATGCGGCGAAGGCCGCCGGGCTTGCGGGCGTCATCGCCCACGGCATGCTGACGATGGCGTTCCTGGGCGAAATGCTCTCGGCATGGGTGCCGCAGACCCGCATCCGCAGGCTGTCCGCGCGGTTCGTCGCGGTCGCGAAACCGGGCGATGCGATCACCTGCGAAGCGGTGGTCGCCGGCAAGGCGATCGAGGACGGCGAGAAGCGCGTCGAGCTCGATCTCGTCGCGCGCAACGCGCCCGGCGACAAGCTGCAGCTCGGGCGCGCACTCGTCGTGCTGCCCTGAGGCGAGACCCGTTCGGAGGTTCCACGATGGCATACAAGGCGCAAATCCCCTACGGAGCCTACTGGAGCACGCCGTTCGCGCGCTGGCAGGGCAGCTTCGCGAACCTGCACTCGCTGCGTTTCGCCGCGCACGTGGTCCGGCGCGAGCTGGCCAGCCGCGACCTCCCGGCGAGCGCGTTCGATCACGGCGTGCTCGGCCTGTCGGTGCCCCAGCGGCATTGCTTCTACGGGTTGCCGTGGCTCGCAGGCATGGCCGGCCTCGGTCACCTCGGCGGGCCGACGCTGATGCAGGCCTGCGCGACCGGCGTGCGCGTGCTCGCGAGCGCCGCGCAGGAGATCGACAGCGGGCTCGCGTCGGCGGTGCTCGCGGTCACCTGCGACCGGACGTCCAACGGCGCGCACCTGTACTACCCGAACCCGAAGGGGCCGGGCGGCACGGGCGAGTCCGAGGACTGGGTCATGGACAACTTCGACTGCGACCCGCTCGGCGGCCATGCGATGGTGCGTACCGCCGAGAACGTCGCCGCCCGGCGCGGCATCACGACCGCCGAGCAGCACGAGGTGGTGTTGCGGCGCGAGGAACAGTACCGGGCGGCGCTCGCCGACGGCGCCGCCTTCCTGCGCCGCTTCATGGCGCTGCCCTTCGAGGTCCCCGATCCGGCTTTCCGGAAGACCGTCGCGAGGCTCGATGCGGACGAGGGCGTCAATCACTCGACCGCGGAAGGCCTCGCGCGG